>NZ_LUKE01000004.1:91513-225399 GCF_001592735.1 Bdellovibrio bacteriovorus | reverse complement strand
ACCGCCCGCACCGCCCCCGCCGCCACCGGTTTCACCGTCGGTGCTGCCCGTGCCGCCGGCTCCGCCAGCAAATCCAATTCCCACTTTAGCCGTGCCGCCCGCGCCGCCGGCCGTGCCACTCGTAGACAGACCGCCGCCGCCACACACTGACGACGCCAAACAGTTCGCACCATTAAACCACGAGTCTGCGCCCGCATTTTCACTAGAACCACCCGCGCCGATGGAATAACTGGCCGTGGCTCCTAAGGTGACATTCGTCGCTTTAGCGTAACCGCCACCACCACCGCCTCCAGCATCAAGATCACCACCACCGGCGCCGCCGCCGATGCATTCAATTGTATTATTCGAATTATTCCAGTTTGCCGGCACTGTCCACGTACCTGCACCCGTCGTGGTAAAGAAAAGTTCTACAGGGGCCGCAGGTCCATAAGAAGGAAGAGGAAAAAACATAAATGATCCGGGACGTGCCGAAACATTTGAGAATTGAAGTACCATCAACGCGCCCATAACAATTCGAAGTGTTCTCATAATTTAAAGATAAACACGAGCCGAATAAATTGCCACCTCGAACCATCAATCCTACGACTATGGTCATTAAATATTACAGGTTCGCATTGTGACCTTAAAGGTGATGGCACCAGATCAGAATGAAACAAATGAAAAAGTTTGAGCCATTTTTAGACCCACCATTGCGAACACCTTCAAACTGTGCCACCCTAAGAGCGTCGAAAATAGCAGACCGGTTTGGAAGCTCCGGTCAGTTAGTGCCTGCCTGGCAATAACCCCAGTACCAAGATTTTTTTTGAGTACCCACGACGAATCGATCAGCAATCACGCGGATCGTATTTCGTATTGGAGTACACATGAAAACCAATTTACTTAAAAACAAAAAAATCGCGATTGTTGGCGGCGGTATGGCGGGACTAACACTCGCCCGATTGCTACAAATGCAAAATGTCGAGGTGAAGGTTTACGAGAGAGACTTTAACCGCGATGTGCGCGTGCAAGGCTCCACCCTTGATTTGCATGAAGGCACGGGGCTAGAGGCCATGAAACGCGCGGGCCTTTTAGAGGAGTTCTATAAGAACCATCGAGCAGCGGCGAGCGAAATGCTTCTTGTCGATAGAGCTCTCAATATCAAATTCGACGATCATGGGTTTGCAAAATTCACTTCAGAGACACGCCCCGAAATTGACCGCGCTCCTCTTCGGGATATTCTGCTAAACTCCCTTCACCCCCATACTGTGGTTTGGGATAGCCGTTTTTCTTCGATGGAAAAAGAAAACACGGGATGGCGAATCCAATTTAAAAACGGAACCACGGCCTACGCCGATGTGGTGGTCGCCGCTGATGGGGCGAACTCTCAAGTGCGGCCTTATTTAAGTTCGCTTAAGCCCGTTTATTCAGGGGTGACTCTCTTACAAGGCGATATTGATGAAGCGGCGAAAAACACACCCGGCCTTTTCACTTTTGCCAAAGGCGGAAAAGTCATGGCTTTTGATGATGAAAAGATGATTGGATACGGGTCTAAAGGCGACGGCTCTATCATGTTCGTAGCCGCATTTAAATGCTCACAGAGCTGGCTTTCTGAATGCGGAATTGATTTTAAAAATCAAGATCAAGTTTTGAGCTGGTTTAAAAAAGAGTTTTCAACCTGGAGTGAAGGATGGCAGGAGTTCTTTACCGCCCATGGCGTGAGCTTCATTCCGCGCCCGCAATATTATTTTCCACTGGATCAAAAGTGGGAAACGCAAAACAATCTTACCATGATTGGCGATGCCGCTCACCGCATGCCTCCCTTTGCCGGCGAAGGGGCCAACGTCGCCATGCAAGATTCCTTTGAATTGGCGGACGTGCTCACAAATGGAAGGTTTTCAGATATCAAAGCGGCTCTAGCTTATTTTGAACAAGACATGATCACGCGTGGAGCAGATGCCACAAGGATGACCTTAGAGAACACGGAAAAAATGTTCTCTAAGACCTCTTTAGAACAAATGCTTTCATTTTTTAAAAATGTACATGGGGCCAAGTAAAGAGACAAAACAGCCTATTTGCATTCGATCTGGATGTAGGTGCCTTTCAAGTTCGTGCCGTCAGTGAATGTTTGGGATTGATCGTTCTTTAAAACGATTTTAGTTCCTAAAGTGAGGATCATCCCACCCATCTCTGAACTTGCTAGGAACTCTTTAGCGGATTTTGCATCAGCCGCACAGAAAACCATGGATCTTGCCGATTCATCCGTCGGGTTTTTAAAAAGAACTAATGAAGCACTGCCCGCTTTCAGCGTTCGGATCAGCGTATCACCTACCAAGGTGTCTTTACCCGAGGCATCTTCTGTCACCTTTGATTCGGTGGCGGGCTCTGAGGGCTCGTCATTATGTT
Source organism: Bdellovibrio bacteriovorus (assembly GCF_001592735.1). NCBI lineage: Bacteria > Pseudomonadati > Bdellovibrionota > Bdellovibrionia > Bdellovibrionales > Pseudobdellovibrionaceae > Bdellovibrio > Bdellovibrio bacteriovorus. The sequence goes on along the minus strand of NZ_LUKE01000004.1, from coordinate 223,017 downwards.
GTGGCGCGAATTGATTTTGAGTCTGACTTTGAGGCTTTTTATTAAAAGCTGTAAAAGTTTGTCCCGGGCAATGAAGATCAAAATGACTCGCACGCATGCCGATGGCGCAGCCATTATTTAATTCATTGTCTTGCAAGGCTTGGCACATCTCGGCCTTGGAGTTGAACTGATGTTTACCCGTATTGCAGCCGTTATAAGAAAATTCATAGCTCAAACTTTCATTTTTATTTTCGCTATCAGAACTGCAACCCACAAATACGACTGTCAGCAAAGTTAAGATCAGGGCTTTTTTCATAAAACTTCCTTGGGTATATTCCCTACTTGCATTCAATTTGGATAAACTGACCTTTTAAATTGGAACCATCGGTAAAAGACCTGGAGGTGTCGTTTTTAAAAACGACGGTCGAGTTGGGCACCAACATCACCCCACCCCCATTAGAATTACTTAAACTTTCTTTGGCCGCCTGCTCATTGGACAAGCACGCCACCAAGGTGCGACCTGATTCGCCCGTGGGGTTTTTATAAAAAACTAAAGTGGAATAGGAAACACTCAACCTGCGAATCAAAGTGTCGCCTTCAAGGACGTCCTCGGCGTGAGCCGTGCCTGCTAAAAATATCAAAGATGACAGTATAACTTTAAACATATTTGGGTTCCTCTCTGAATACTTTTTAGACATTCAGTTCTTCTTGCGCCCAAAAGCGTCTCCTTCGCGGTCGTCAGCAAAGAATAAGCGGCTTATGGGACTTTCATGAGCATAGGATGCCAAAACCGGGCCGTCAGGATATTGGACAAGTAAGAAGTTTTTATCTGTTTGTTTGTTTGCTCCCCACGACACGACCAAGGTCGTTTATAATGAGCCGTCTGATATTTCTATCAAGGAGACCTTGTATGGCTTTAAAAAAAGCTGCCAAAAAAGCATCTAAAAAAGTAACGGCTAAAAAAGCCGCGGTGAAAAAAGCGACTAAAAAGGTTGTGAAAAAAGCGGCCGCTAAAAAAACCAGCGCAAAAGCCACTTTGAATTCATTAAAAAAGAAAGCTTCCGATTGGTACAGCCAAGCAGGACAAGCTTTAAGCAATTTAGTTAAATAGTTTTTTTAAATTATAATTGCTTCGAAAAAATCCCGCTCTGAAATCAGCGCGGGATCTTTGTTTTAAGACCCTTTTTCCCAGCTCACTTTTTGCGGATGGCGCACATCAAAAACAAAATCTAGGCGCCCACACCCGGAAAGTTCCGCCGTCCCATAGAACTTGCGGCAAGCCTCGGTCAAGCCCAGGTCTTCCATGGTCTTATTCCAGCGTTCTAAATCTTTCGCCGAAAAATGATCGTAATTGCGACGGCCTTGCGCATCGAACATCGCGGCTTCACGCGACATCGTGTCGTGAAGCCACTCGGGACGGATGTAACCGCGCACGATCATTTTTTTTGATTCCGGCGTGATTCGCGTCAAACTTAAAAGCAAGGGCAGCACTTTGGGACCGACCACCGCCCCGGCGTCGATTTCATCAATCTGGCCTTTTTTAATAACATCATAAAGCACGCGATTGACTTCGGAAGAGTGCGCATCTAAAAAAGAAATCTTTAGCACCGTGCGGGCCTTCGCATCCAGGGTCACAAAATGCCCGTACAAACTGAGTTTTTTGTTTAAAGCGATATTTAACGGAACCAAGTTTTTAGAGAACCCGGCCCATACTTTTTGCGCCAGGGACGCCGGGGGCGTGAACAGGTCCTCACATCGTTCTGCCGAAAAGGCCGACGCAGCGACAAAAATCGTTAAAAAGGCGAATATTAGGCGCGCCACGCGCCATTTGAATATCATACCTCCAACTGAAGCAATTGTGGTTCCACCGCCAAAGCCGCAACGTCTCATTTTGATACTTTAGTCCTGGCAAAAAAACTCTTGAGCCTGACATAATGTGAATGTCGATGATGGTGAAAAGGAGTTTGCCATGAACATTCAGACAGTCGAACAAAAAACCGGCCTCACCAAGCGCATGATCCGTCATTACGAGGATCTGGGTTTAATAAATCCCGGACGCTCCGAAAATAACTATCGAGACTATTCTGAAAAAGATGTCGATCAGTTATTCTTTATCAAAGCCATGCGCGACGTAGGGTTTGGATTAGAAGACGTCGCCCAAGTTTTAAAGGAAGGAAAAACGGAGGAGGTTTTACGTCGCCACCTTAACAACTTGTTGCTAAAAAAGCGCGAGCTCTATACCGAACATAAAAACAACTTCCACATCATTCGTCGCATTTTGAAGACCAACACTTTGATTGATGGCCTATTAGATAAAATCGTGTCCGCGCACACTCCTCCCTTAGCCGACGAACAGGTTTCTAGCATCGAGGATTTCTTAAACAAACACCACGTGGTTCACGGACATATCAAACCACTGGCCGAGCTGGCCCCTATCGCGCACTTCGGTTTTGAGGAGGAGTTCAAGATCACCGACACTTTATTTATGACCTACCGAGATGTTTTTGAAGATGTCTCTTTACCTCGAGCCAGCATTGCTGTGTGCAAAGAGCTTTATTCGTATTTTATTTTGTTTTCTGAAATTCATCGCCCCAGCGAATTTCACAAAAAAGTTCTGTCACAATTTTCCCAGCAATTTAAAAAGATTTCTTCTGAACTGAGCACGCAGTTTGAAGCCATGAGTGACGACGTGACCTCACTTGAACGAATCTTTAGCCACTTTGACTTGGCCGTCCTGATTCGAATGGAAAATGACAAAAAAGAAAGCTTTGAACTCGTTCTTCCCGGCCAACCCCTCGTGGTTTATCTCAGCCAAAAAGAAGGCGTCGCCTACAATCAAAACGAATGGCTAGAAAAATAAACTCTGCCAATACTGCCGCAGCGCGACTAACTTTGCAGGATTAAAATTTGCCCGCAGTGCCATTCGTCTTTAAGGTGATTTTATGACTAATACGATCCCTTTTGGAAAGTCCGATTTATTTTCGTTAGGTGTGGAAGTAGAACTGCAAATCATCCACCCTGAGACTCGCAACCTGCATCCTATTTCTCCGGAAATTTTAAATGATTGGACTTTGGATAGTCCGCATCTAAAACCAGAGATCTTTCAGAGCATGTTAGAGATCGACACCCCGATTTGCAAAAATGTGCAAGAAGTCGAGGCCGAACTTTTAGTGACCAGCCGAGAACTGGCACGGATCTGCAAAAAAAATAATGTTCGCCTGGCTTCCAACGGAACTCATCCCTTTGCTCAGTGGCACAACCGCGTTTTCTATCCGTCAGACCGTTATGAGTATTTAGTCCATCGCAACCAGCATATCGCGCGTCGACTGATGATCTATGGCCTGCATGTTCATATCGGCATGATGAGTGCCAATCACTGCATCACGATGATGAATGAGTTTTTATATTACCTTCCCCATATGTTGGCGCTTTCAGCGAGTTCTCCTTTTTGGACGGGATATAATACGGGTCTTGCTTCCTCACGCATCACCGTTTTTGAGGCCCATCCCGCTGGCGGTACACCCTGCACCCTTTCTAATTGGGCAGATTTTGAAGACATCGTGGGCAAACTGATAAAAAGTCATTCGATTGAAAGCTTTAAAGACATTTGGTGGGACATTCGACCCAGTCCTAATTACGGCACCATGGAAATCCGCATTTGCGATGGCGTGCCGGGCATTCGTCGCACCGCTCGTTTGGTGGCTTTCATTCATCTTTTGGCTCGATATATCCAAAAGCGTTTGGAAAACGGACAGCCACGTCCTGTGCCTGCGGACTGGATGGTGCGTGAAAACAAATGGCGCGCCGGCCGTCATGGACTTGATGGCGAGATCCTGATCGATAACGAAGGAAATACCAAATCCCTTCGTCAAGATATTTGGGATTTGATGGACGCGATGAGCGAAGACAGCAAACAGATGGGCTATGAGGCCTATATTGAAGGGCTTAAAAAGGACATGGAAAACCCCAGTTACAAAGCTCAGCTGGCTATTTACGAAAAAACACAGAGTTTGGAAAAAGTCGTAGACTCTTTATGTGAGACCTTCGAACATGATCTAGAGGTGACCTGACTCATGCTAGAACAAGTTTTTCTTCATCAAAAAAAATACAGCCTGCAACTTCGTAAAGAATCTTTAAAGGTCCGGCTGTCTTTTTTAGACGACTTAGAAAGACTGATTACCGAGCATCAAGGTGACATCGTTAAAGCCTTGCATGCCGATTTTGCTAAACCTGAAGCAGAAACCCTGCTGACGGAAGTCTATCCGCTGATCAAAGAAATTCAGCACACCAAAAAAAATCTTAAAATCTGGGCGCGCCCCACTCCGGTGGAATCAGGCACGGCCCTTTGGGGAACGAAAAGTGTTATCAAGCGTGAACCGCGTGGCGTGTGCTTGATTATCTCGCCCTGGAATTACCCCTTAAACCTGGCCTTATCCCCGCTCATTGGGGCGCTGGCCGCGGGAAACTGCGCGATCATTAAGCCTTCCGAAGTCAGTCGCCACACCAGTGCGTTTTTAAAAAAATATCTTCCCCAATATTTCCGTGCCGAACACGTGACGGTCATCGAAGGTGGTAAAGAAACCACCGAAGAATTGATGAAGTTTCCTTTTGACCATGTTTTTTTCACCGGCAGCACGCGTGTGGGAAAAATCATCATGGAGCAAGCCAGCCGACACTTAAGCACGGTGACCTTAGAGCTTGGCGGGAAATCCCCGGTTCTGGTTGATGAATCCGCAAACCTAAAACACACGGCTGAAAAAGTTGTCTGGGGTAAATTCTTAAACGGCGGCCAAACTTGCGTGGCGCCGGATTACCTTTTGGTCCAACAAAATCAGTGGCCGCATTTAAAGCCATTGATCATCGAAACGATCGAAAAGTTTTATGGTAAAACAGACGAACAAGTCCAATCCCCCAGCTTGGCGCGCATGATTTCTAAAAATCACGCGCAGCGAATGAAGACCTTGCTTGAAGATGCGGTGAAAACTGGCGCGGAACTCGTTTATGGTGGCAACATCGACATCGAAAAAAGCTTTATCAGCCCCACCCTTTTAGAAAAGCCTGATTTGCAGTCTGATATCATGCAAGAGGAAATCTTTGGGCCGTTACTACCCGTGATCACCTATAATACTTTACCTGAAGCCATTGATTTTATTAATCAGCGAGAAAAGCCGTTGGCTTTATATATTTTTTCTAACAGTCGCCATAACATTCGTGAGATTTTAGAAGAAACCTCTTCTGGCGGCGTTTCGATCAACGACACCGTCATTCACGTCGGAAACCATCATCTGCCATTTGGTGGCGTGGGTGCAAGTGGCCTTGGCAACTATCACGGATATTTTGGTTTTCGAGCATTTTCGCATGAACGCGCGGTTTTAAAAAGATCTTGGGGGCATTCTTTAGCAAGTCGCCTTTACCCGCCCTACACGGCATCTAAAGTCGACATGCTAAAAACTCTTTTAAAGTGGAAGCTTTAATTCTTTTAAGCCCTTACGTCTGATTGAGGATTTTATCCCGATCACCCACAATCCAAAGCACATCGCCTAAAACCAAAACTTCCGAGGAATCGGGATTTAAAATACGTCGGCCATCACGTTCAATCCCCACAACCAGGCCTTGCGTGCTTTCACGCAAACCACAATCCCGAATGCTGCAGTTAATATAGGGCGAATTTTCCGAAAGGCGATAACTCTCTAAGGTGTATTGACCGTCGTCTTGCACCGAAACCACGCGCTGCAAGTCTTCATGTTCAGATTGAATAAAGTCCTTAAACCGTACCAACTGAGCATCCGTACCAATCACGTGGATATGATCATGTGGCATCAGACATTCATTGCGCCCCGGTGCCGTGATACGACGACGTCCACGTTCAATAAGCGCAATGGTCACACCATAAACTTCCCGAATAGAAAGCTGAGACAATGGCACGCCCACGTAAGGGGCCTCTGGGGGAATTTGGAATTCTGTCATATGCGCGTCCCACGGGGCCAGACTTTGCACGGCTTTACGCGCGTGATTTTTTTGAACTTCATCATTTAAGTTTGATAAAAAACGATGTTCAAACCAGTGATAAATATCATTTAATTTTTGCGATAAAATATAACCAACAACTATCACCATCCACAGCGTGATGGCCAAAGCCCAGAAAATCGGCACAAACTGCGCCACCATCGCGCCCAATAAGCCCACGGCCAGCATGATGCGTGAAACTAAAAAGACATAGTTATTAGTTCCTTTGTTCTGATCAAAAACCAAAACGTCAAAATCCTTCGTACGCCCAAACGCCAACGCCCATAAAAACGGTGCACTGGCAATGAGGGTGGCACTTAAAGATAAAAACTTCGCCGGCCCTTCGGCCATTTGTCTTTCCAAAAGAAATGGTAAAAACACGCGAGATGTCAGCAAGAAGATGGCGACAACCACAACCGCATTCAGAATAATTTTGATAATATAAGCCCGAACCTGATCCCGCCACACGCGATTGCCTTGCATTGAAAAAGACAAAACACTGTAACTATCTAAAGAGGCCACTACTTTAGGTGGCAATATCCGTTCTAAAAATGCATAAAATTTCGTTGAAGAGCGCATCATGTAAGGAGTGGTAAAAGCCGTCACCACCGAAACGGCCACCGCCAGGGGATACATGTTTTCATTAATGACCTTTAAGCTTAGACCCAAGGTCGCGATAATAAATGAAAACTCCCCGATTTGTGAAAGACTCATCCCCGATTGCAGCGAAGACTTTAAACTTTGTCCTGAAAGTACGGAACCTAACGTGACGCTGATAGTTTTTCCGACGATCACAATGGATGAAAGTAAAAGAACCTCTTTCCAATAAGTCATGATAACTTGAGGATCAATCATCATCCCGACGGAGATAAAAAACACCGCCGAAAAAAGATTCTTAATGGGTTTTACCAAGTGATGAATGCGCTCACCTTCAATGGTTTCGGCTAAAATCGAACCCATAATAAAAGCCCCCAAGGCCGATGAAAACCCCACATTGCTAGCAAACACCACCATTAAAAGACACAAACCTACCGCCACCACTAAGACGGTTTCTTCCGTTAAAAGTTTTTGAGCGCGCTTTAAAAAAGAAGGTAATAAGAAAATACCGGCCACAAACCAGATCGAAAGAAAAAACGACAGCTTCACGATCGCGCCCAACATCTCGGCACCCGCAAAATCCCGAGTCAAAGCGACCGTCGTTAGTAAGACCATCAATAACACCGCGACCAGATCTTCGATCACTAAGATCCCAAAAACCATCCCCACGAATTTAAAATTTTTAAATCCCAGTTCTTCAATGGTGCGGATGATGATAGAGGTCGATGAAATCGCCAAGATCCCGCCTAAGAACATGCTGTCCATGCTGGTCCATCCCAGAAGCCTTCCCGTGACATAACCGGCCGTCACCATAAAGCTGATTTCAAATAAAGCGGTAAAACCCGCAGAGCCTCCCACGCGGAAAAGCTTTTTAAAACTGAACTCCAGCCCCAACGCGAACAAAAGAAAAATCACCCCGATTTCAGCCCATAACGAAATACTTTCTTGCCCGACGATGGTGGGAAAGATGGAAGTCTTTGGCCCCACCAAAAATCCCGCAACAAGGTATCCAAGAACAATGGGCTGATTTAATTTTTTAAAAAGAAGAGTCACAATCCCTGCGGTTCCAAGAATCAAGGCAAGGTCAGTGATCATACTGGGTAAGTGCTGCATGCTAAAATTATCGCAAGCCCAAGGACGTTGAGCAAGAAGGCCGCAGAACACAAGTTGACACTATGCAGAACCGCATCGGTGGTCAGCGGGAGAGGTGTCTCCAAAAACGGGAGCCTAAAAAACAAAAACCCACGCTTTTCGGCGTGGGTTTTAAGTTTTTAACTAAAGTTCTTTAGAACTAGTTACCTAGAGCTGCGTTGACCGCGGCTTCAGCATTGACTAGACCAGCACCGTATTCGTTTGCAGTGTTTGGTCCCAGTGGAGTTGCGGTGCGTTTCAAGATTTCTTTTACTTGAGCACCAGTCAAAGATTTGTTCGCAGCTTTCATAAGAGCTGCCACACCTGCTACGTGCGGAGTCGCCATTGAAGTCCCATCAAAAGAGGCGTAGTCAGTCGCGATCGTTTGCAAAGTCGCGCTAACAACTTCACCTTTACCAAGAGCGGCTACGATTTCGTTACCCACAGTTTGTTCAACCATGAATACCGGAACTGAAAGAGTGGAACCATCGCTCGTCAAAGAACCTTGGATCAAGCCTGGAGCGTTGTTGTAGATAACCACACCTACGGCACCCGCTGCGATCGCGTTTTTAACTTTATCACCGAATGCGATTTCACCACGAGAGATCAAAGCGTATTTACCTTGAACCGCTGTTGTGAAGTCTTCTGGTTTACCAAGACCCGCAGCCACTAGTTCGTTAGTTTCTGGAGTTAAAACTTCTTTGGCACCTTGGAAAGTCGAGTTCAAAACTTTAACTTTTTTGCCGTTAGCACCAATTTCAACAGAACCTTCGCGGCCCGTTCCAGTTGGTACTGAAGAAACAACGGCCGCACCTGGAGCAACAACGGCTAATTCAGGACCCCATTGAGAGAAGTCTGTTTTCTTAAGTGTGTTGTCGATAGCACCGACGGCGATAACAGTTGGAAGAGCCGCTGGGTAAGAAACACGTGGTGTTCCAGAGTTACCAGAAGCAGCAACAACAGTGATACCTGCTTGATCGGCTTTTTGAACCGCATCACGTTCAGCAGGAGTCGACCATGCACCACCCAAAGACATAGAAATAACGTCTACCTTTTGAGCAATACCCCAAGAGATACCTTGAGCAATGGCGATATTAGAGCAACCGTTTTCAGAGCAAACACGGCCCGCCAAGATTTTAGCTTTTGGAGCGACACCGGTGAAACCAGAGCGTGATTTAACACCCGCGATAGTTCCTGCACAGTGTGTCCCGTGACCCACGTGATCTGTGTAATCAGAACCGTTAGAGTCGCCTGTGAAGTCCATACCTTGTTCAAAGTTTTTAGCGATAGAAACGTGAGCGGCATCGATACCAGTATCAAGTACTAGAACGCGAGCGCCTTCACCTTGCTTAGAAGCGGCCCAAGCTTGAGGAGCTTTAACAGCGTCAATACCCCAAGGTTGTTTCTGAGTAACAGCCTTGCTCTTAGCCATTGGAGTGGCGATGAAACCTTTTACTGGACGAGGTCCTTCGTGGAAGATTTCTTTTTCAACATAAGCAACCAGAGGGTTGGCTTGAAGTTGAGCGATCCCCGCGTCGTCCTTCACATCCACGATCAACGTATTCAAGTTAGATAAAGCAGTTTCTACTTCACCTACTGAATTCAATGCATTCCAAGTCCCCTTCACTTTGAATGATTGATGAACGCTAGAGAAAGATTGTTGATCTTTCATGATTACGATCACGCGCTCTGCTTGAGCTGCTGTCGCGAACAATACTGTCAGGATGAGTGCAAATACATTGCGTTTCATGGTTTCCCCTCCATGGATTTCACTATTGAAATCCGTCGTTGGGAGGCACTTCATTTCAGGTTGAAAGATTTATCAAGTACTCTTTTGGAACCACCTGAAGTTTTTTTTTGACCGCAAAAAATGAAATTCCCTGACATGGGACCGGGGGTTCCAAAGTGGAACCTCATCTGCAATTTACCGCGCAAACGCGCCTAACTATTAATGATGCTTATTGAAGCTATTATTAGAAGTGTATGGATATGCCTAAAATTACATCACTGAAAACAACGCATCGCACAACGTTTTGTGGCCAAAAAACCTAGTGAGACGCCTCGTTTTTCGCTTTTGCTATGGTCGCTCCAACGGGCAAGAAGAAGCTCAAAGGGCTCGAGAAAAATCTCTTCATCACAGCCTTGCGAATCGCACGACGTTGCGGAGGATTGATGCCGCGAGCTTTGATCGCGACCATCAAAGCCAAACCGAAACTCACACCCACATTCAAGGCTCCGATGAAACCTATACCTATCACTGCGCGAATAAATTCCCAGCTCTTTAAAAAATCAATTCCCAATACAGGCAACGCCGCCGCCAAAGTTCCCGATGATAAGGTGACGTGACGAACATCTAACGGGATGCTCATAAATTTAAAAATCTCAGGCACCATGCCCAGCAGGATTCCTAAAGAAATACTTCCGATCAAACCTGACGTGTTTCTTTCTAAAAAAGTAGCGACTTGGCGCGCGCCTCGTTTACCCAGGACGGCTCGTAATGCCGGGCTGTAAGACAGTGTTTTTCGCATCGAGTGTAAAGCAAACCAGTTATCTCCCCAGCCCGCCACAATACTTGATAGCCACAATAAAATTCCCGTGAAGCCCGCATACAAAATAGCCGGCCCTAAAATATCCACCGACGTGTGCGCCGCCATCGCCTTTTTTTCCGACATCAGGTGCCCACCAAAAACCATAAAGGCCAAAGTATCGATTAACAAAACAACCGGAACAACGAAAAGAACGTTTCCTAAAATCGCCGCCACCTGGGAACGAATTAAATGCGCTACTTCACTGACCAGCGCTTCCATCCCTTCCGCGGTATCGACGTTTTGCATTTTCTCCGCCAATGCCGGAGCCGTCATCGCCGGCTGCTTGGTTCCCAAAGTGAAACCTGCTAAGTGAATGGCGCAAAAACTTAACGCATAATTCAGAGACGCCAAGAACCCTTCGACAAAACCCGCCGCCCCTAAAGAAAGAATCGCGATTTTCAAATACACCGTGACCGCCGTCATCGCGCCCCCACCACCGGCGGCTTGCAACATCTGGCGGTACTCGCGACGCGTGCGCGTGATATAGTGTTCGCCCGTTTCGGCCGCCCGCTCGACCACTTTGCGCGCAAATAACGAAATGTTCTGTGAAAGTAACGATGTGGTGCTGCGCAGATCTTGGTTTTCAGCGACGAGACGTGAAAGAAAGCTTGTGACTTTCTTACTGTCGACTTTTTCGTTTAACAAAATTTCCAAAAGACTGTCGATGCGATGCAGGTAACTTTTTAAGCGCATCATTTGAAAAACCAAGTTGATGCTCACCCCATATTCATCCAAATGCTTATGCACTTGAACTAACTCTCGCTGACATTCCCAGATGATCATGCGAAAGCGCGAAGCCTTTTCAAAAGTCAGAGCTTTGTCTTGAGCATGATAAGCATTTAAAAACTCCTCCAGCCCCCGCACCAAAGCAAAAAAAGCCGAATCTCGAAATGTTTGCTTATCTGTACGGCGACGCACGCTAGGCGAAAGACCAATGGCGCGCACTTGAATTACCAGGTAAGTCAGAGCGTCTTCAAGATCGGGTTTAAGACGGTTCCAATCCCTTTCATCTTCACCCACTTCATAAGAAAACAATTCGCAGATTCTATCAAACGTAGAGATATCAATGGAGGCCAACCACATCGGGTCATCTTTGTCCGGGAACAAAGCCCAAAACAAATGTCCTAGCTCATGGTCAAGAGGGGGCGTTGGCAAGATCTTCATCACCAAGCGATCGACCATCTCACTCCATAAGCCCAATTCACGCGGTAAGCCGGTTTCGGTGTAAAGTTCTAACCCACTGACTTCATGAACAACCGTTCTTAAAACCTTGGCCACGTCTTTTTTCCAATGGGGATGACGATCCAGAACCATCAAAAGAAAACGTAAGCGCGCCACGGGCAAACGACCGGTTTCCTTTTCCAAGTGTGAATCTACATCACCCTCATATCGAACCCATTGCAATAGCTTCACCAGCCATTGCAGTTTGTCTTCAAGACTTTTTTGGTCCTTGACGGTAGATAAAAGAATGTCCAAATCGCTGTGGACTTTTGAGCGGGATTTATACTGGATGATGCGTCGACGAAGTTCGCGTAAATTCTTGAACATCCAGCCATTGTAGCTAAAGAGACTCTAATTGTGCAGACACTTCCCGCAAGATGCGGGATGCGTTAATGGAAATTAGGTTTCAATGCAGTAATATGGGATTTCAACAATGGCTCGGATGCCCTTGCGAGCCATCGTTGCCGCGATCACTGCGCGAACACCGGAAATGTTTTTCCCTTTCGCACCAATGATCTGTCCCAAGCAACGCCTGTCACATTCCACTTTAAAAACCGTGGTGCGCTCCCCGACAGAATAAGCCACCGAAATGGTCTCCGGATAGTCGACCAAGCCTTGGATCATTGTATTTAGTAACAATCGACACTGCTCTCGCTCTGCGCACACCGGTGTTGTTAAAGCCGTTGCGGTCGCCGTTTCAGTGGCACGAGTTTCTGCAGATCTTCTTCTTATAACTTTGATTTCCATTACGCCAGACATGTCACACCCTTCGGTTTTATTATGATGTGCCTGTAGCGCAATTCAATAAGAAAATGTTTTGTCGGATAATCTTGACGACTGAGGTCCTTAGAAAGCCTTCGTAAAATTGTGAGTTTTTATTTGCACGAGCCAGAATGGGACCCACTTTTCTTGTTGAATCCCTGATTTTACCAGAAAGAGATGTTTTTATTTTTTGATCTTTGCTTTCCGCTCCCGGAAAAACTCGAGAGACTTATCACATAAGCTTCTATATCAGATCTAAAGCTGTTAAAACTCAACCCCCCGTTGGGATCTCAATTTTTTTAAAGATCCCTCCACGACGTCCAGCTCCCCAGCTTTTTATTTCTTATTTTTATCAATAACGGCCCCAATAATAAGGGCGAAGGCCACAAGTCTAACCATAAACACCCATGTGTTGGTTTCGTTAGCCGTCTTAATAAATAGCAAAAGCCATCGCTCTACCGACAACAAGATAAATGCCGCGGCAAACATCGAGAAAAATCGATCCCCGGTTTTGCGCCAGAATTTAAGAAAGAATAATCCGTTACACAGTGAAGCCATCATAACGGCGCCATAAATAAATTGATTAAAAAGAGTTTTATCCATGATTAGACCGTGTCCCAAATAAGGCCGTACATCATCACCCCCATACCTAATAACGCCGCCACCGCACGAATGCTTGAGAGGTCATAATTAGGTCCTAAAGAGAAATCAATCGACAGCAGGATGTTATTGAGGGCGATGCCGATAAAACAAAAACTGCTCCAAAAAAGCAATCGCGTACGACTGGAAAAATAAGCGCGCATGAGCATCACGGCGCACCCCAGACTTGTGACTGAACATAGAAGATATACGTAAAACGCCATACCTAGTCCTTCTTAATCTTAAACGCATCCGCGAAATCTCGGATACTGTCGATAGGTTGTGAGTATATAAAGTTGATGACCGTAGATCGCCGTGAATTATACAAGCTCTCCAACGCCTCAATCATCTCGCGATCTTGCGGAGAGGGGTCATAAATGTATTTGGTTCCATCCAAGTGAATCAGATTCAATGCCTGCAATTCTGCTAATTGCGAAGCGGCGTATGATTTATTGGTACGCATCTCAACACTGAGCTCTTCGGGAGACCAGGTTTGAGGTGCACCACGTTTCAACAAAAATAGAACGTCCAGAAGTGAAACGGAGTTGATGTTGCGACGAAGAAACAGTCGCAACGACTCTGGGATCTCATTAGACATGAGGGTGCCCCAATTCGACTAAGTTCGTTACTAACTCATCAAATGATATTGGTTTAGACAAATGACCATCGCAGCCCATGCGCAAACTCTTTTCGCGCTCTTCATTTAGGGCATGCGCCGTCAACGCTATGATCGGCACTTTGAATCCTTTCTCTCGCAGCTGACGGGTCGCCTCGTAGCCATCTAAGACGGGCATTTGAATGTCCATCAAGACAGCATCATAGTGACCCTCTAGCGCTTTTTGAACTCCCTCTTTGCCATTGCTTGCGACGTCTACGTGAGCGCCGGCCATGCCTAAGAAATGCACCATCAATGTTTGATTGTCGTGCACATCTTCGACCAGAAGAACATTCATCCCCTCTAAACGCTTTTCCCCATCCTTAAGAAAAGCACTTTCCTTTTTAACAAAATCACTTTCAATACTTTTAACAAAATCAGTATTCACCGTCGGTTCGGCCTCAATGTCCAACATAAAACGACTGCCTTTACCCGGCTCACTGTATTCCAGGGTCACATCCCCACGCATCGCGCGCGCCAATTGACGCGAAAGAGCCAAGCCCAATCCCGTACCACCAAAGTTTCTGGTGGTCGCGCTGTCTTCTTGCATGAAAGGTTGAAACAAGCGCGTCGCATTGTCAGACTTGATCCCCACACCACTGTCCGCGATAAAACAATGCAGGCGGTTAGATCCTTTGTCGGTGTGACGGTGCCATTCCACTTCCACTTTGACATAGCCATGGTGAGTGAACTTGATCGCATTTCCAACTAAGTTTAATAAAATCTGCCGTAGGCGCGTGGGATCGGTGATCACCTTGCGCGGAATTTCGGATTTGAGCTCGACGCTAAAATTTAATTCCTTATCCAGCGCCGGTAAGCGCATCAACGAGCGCACATCTTCAAGCAAAGAAGCGATGTTTGTTTCCACGTACTCAATTTGCAACCGTCCCGATTCGACTTTCGAAATGTCCAAAATCTCATCAATGATCTTTAATAGCTGTCTTGCATTACGCTGAACCGTGTGAATACATTCGACGCGATCCTCTGGGGATTGCTCTTTGTCCAGCATCAGCTCTGTAAATCCTAAGATGGCATTCATCGGGGTGCGGATCTCATGAGACATATTTGCTAAGAAGCTGGTTTTCGATAAACTTGCCGCATTGGCCTGTTTTTCAGCTTCAATCAATTTCATTTCCGCCATTTTGCGATCATGAATATCGGTACAAGTGCCAATCCAAGCTACTACTTGATCGGATTGATTTTTCTCACTGACGGCACTGATCCAGAACCAGCGCTCTGCCCCGTCCTTACGTAAAATTCGACATTCGGTTTGAAAGGAATTCCCATTGGACATTGCGATCATCCAGGTCTTTAAAAAACCATTGATGTCATCCATCTGAATCGCGGTTTGCCATCCATTACCAAAGCTCGCCTCAAGAGTCAGCCCGGTGTAATCCATCCAGACCTGATTAAAATAATCCAGCGTTCCATCCCCTTTGGCACGCCAAACGATATGCGGAATGGCGTCAGCCAAGGCGCGATAACGACGGAGACTTTCAACCTCTAGCTCTGCAAGACGCAAATAGCGCTCGCGACGTTCACTTTCGCGAATAAGATCCCGTTGCTGCTTTAGCTGACGCGTTTTACGAAAAAGTTCAATAAAGACATTCACCTTAGAACGCAATATCTGCGGTTCAAAAGGTTTAAAAATATAATCCACCGCCCCGGCTTCATAACCGCGATAGATGTACTGAGCATCTTTATTAATCGCGGTCACAAAAATTATCGGCGTGTGCCGGTACTTTTCATGTTTACGAATGTGCATGGCGGTTTCAAAACCGTCCATCTCGGGCATTTGCACATCCAATAGGATGACCCCAAAGTCATATAAATCCAAAAGTTCTAAGGCTTCGCGGCCCGATTGGGCTTTGACTAAATTTACGTACGGCATGTTGATGACGGCCTCTAACGTAATGAGGCCGTCTAATCTGTCATCAACAATAAGAATATCAACTTTCGAATCCACAAAATCTTTCTATCTATTGCAGGCTTAATGTTCCTGCTTTTTCACCGCGCGGAAGCCAAGAATACATCACCGCCAATAAGTACGCCTCATCAACAGGTTTGGTGACATAATCGGACGCCCCCGCCGCTAAACACTTCTCACGATCACCCTTCATGGCTTTCGCCGTTAACGAGATGATCGGAAGTTTTGCAAACCGCGGATTATTGCGAATTTCTTGAGTCGCCTCTAATCCATCCATCTCTGGCATCATGGTATCCATCAATACCAGATCTGTATCTGGATTTTCTTCTAAAGCTTTAATCCCTTGTCTGCCATTTTCGGCAAATATCACATTCATACCGCGCATCTTTAAAACACTGGAAAGTGCAAACACGTTACGAACGTCATCATCCACGATCAAAACCTTACGCCCGCTAAAGTCGGCATCCGTTGGCAGCGGCCTTACTTCGATTTGCTCTTCCACTTGCGTTGAAAGGCTGGCATCCGGGCCCGTGTATTTAAACGGCAACGTTAAAGTGAACGTACTGCCTTCGCCCGGGCGACTTTCCACTTCGATCACACCACCCAACAAGCGAGCAATTTCGCGGCTGATCGTTAAGCCCAGGCCCGTACCACCGTATTTACGGCTGGTCGTACCATCGGCCTGTTGGAAGGCCTCAAAGATCAGTTTTTGTTTTTCTTGAGGAATACCAATACCGGTATCAGTCACTTTAAAGACCACGCTGTTTTTCTTCGTCGCAATGTCTAACAAAACCTGTCCTTTATCGGTGAACTTAAAGGCATTCGACAAAAGATTTTTTAGAATCTGATGCAAACGATTTTCATCGGTAAAGATGGCCTTCGGAATCGCATCCCCCACGGAGATATGGAATTCCAGACCTTTATGTTCCGCCACCGGACGGAACGTTTGCTCCAAGTACTCATGCACTTCTTTAACGGACACGGCTTTGGGATTGACCGGCATTTTACCCGCTTCGACTTTGGATAGATCCAAGATCTCATTGATAAGGGCTAATAAATCCTGACCGGCCGAATGCACGGTGCTGGCAAACTTCACTTGCTCTCCGCTTAAGTTTTTATCTCGGTTTTCAGCTAACGTCTTAGATAAAATCAGCAAGCTATTAAGCGGCGTTCGTAACTCGTGGGACATATTCGCCAAGAATTCCGATTTGTACTTCGAGATAAGCGACAACTGTTCGGCTTTTTCTTCCAGTGAGCGGGAGGCCAGCTCCACCTCTTGGTTTTTGACTTCCAGAAGTTTGGCTTTTTCTTCCAACTCTTTGGCTTGGGCTTCGAGTTCCGCATTGGAACGTTTCAATTCTTGCAGAAGTTCTTCGGTTCTCATCGAAGACGAAATCATATTCAAGATAACGCCGATGGAATCCATCAACTGATCCAAGAAGTTGATATAGTTCTGAGTAAATGGTGTTAACGAAGCCAGTTCAATAACGGCTTTCAACTCTCCTTCAAACAGAACCGGAAGCACGATCACATTGCGGGGTTTTTCTTCCACAATGCTTGAAGTGATCATGACGTAGTCGTCAGAAGGACTTGTCAGCAAGATGCGTTTTTTCTCAAAAGCGCACTGTCCGACCAGACCTTCTTTTAATTTGTACTTATTAGAAACAGAACGACGCTCGGTGAACGCATAACTTGCAATCAAGTTTAACGTGGGCTCGCCTTTTTCCGTTTCCAACATAAAGAATGTACCCTGACGAGCGTCGACTAACGGCGTAAGTTCCGACATAATCAACTGCGCCACCGAAGTGATACTTCTTTGACCTTGCATCATGCCCGAAAACTTCGCCAAGTTGGTTTTTAACCAGTCCTGCTCGTTGTTTTTTTGAGTCGTGTCTTTTAAGTTCGAAATCATTTGATTGATATTCTCTGATAACGCCGCGACTTCGCCTTCGGCCTCTACCGAGATCGAACGAGTTAAATCCCCTTTTGTTACCGCCGTTGACACTTCCGCAATCGCCCGCACTTGCGCGGTTAAGTTCCCCGCCAGCTGATTGACGTTATCGGTCAAATCTTTCCACGTTCCCGATGCTCCTGGAACTTTCGCCTGACCGCCCAGCTTCCCTTCGATACCCACTTCACGAGCCACCGTGGTGACTTGATCGGCGAACGTACGCAAAGTGTCGGTCATCGTATTGATGGTTTCAGCTAACGCCGCCACTTCCCCTTTGGCTTCAAGAACGAATTTTTGATTCAAGTCTCCGTTAGCTACCGCGGTTACGACTTTCACGATACCGCGAACTTGTTTGGTAAGATTTGAGGCCATGACGTTCACATTATCGGTCAAATCTTTCCATGTTCCCGCAACCCCCGGCACGTGCGCTTGGGCACCGAGTTTCCCTTCGATACCTACTTCACGTGCTACCGTTGTTACTTGATCGGCAAACGTGCGCAGAGTGTCGGTCATGGAGTTGATCGTTTCAGCTAACGCCGCCACTTCCCCTTTGGCTTCAAGAACGAATTTTTGATTTAAGTCCCCGTTGGCAACGGCAGTTACGACCTTCACGATACCGCGAACTTGTTTAGTTAAGTTTGAGGCCATGACGTTCACGTTGTCGGTTAAGTCTTTCCAAATACCCGAAACACCGCGCACTTCGGCTTGTCCACCCAGACGGCCTTCCGTACCTACTTCTTTCGCTACGCGAGTCACCTCGGCGGCGAAGGAGTTTAACTGATCCACCATGGAGTTGATCGTGTTTTTTACTTCTAAGATTTCACCTTTAGCATCCACGGTGATTTTTTGTGATAAGTCACCTTTTGCCACGGCCGTGGTTACTTTGGCGATGTTACGAACTTGCGCCGTTAAGTTACCGGCAAGACCATTCACATTGTCGGTCAGATCTTTCCAAGTTCCAGACACACCTTTAACGTCCGCTTGTCCGCCCAGTTTGCCTTCAGTACCTACTTCTTTAGCGACACGAGTTACTTCCGCCGCAAATGAGTTTAACTGATCCACCATGACGTTGATGGTGTTTTTAAGTTCTAAGATTTCGCCTTTGGCATCAACGGTGATTTTTTGTGATAAGTCGCCTTTGGCAACGGCGGTGGTTACTTTGGCGATATTACGAACTTGGTCTGTTAAGTTACGTGCCAGGCTGTTTACGTTGTCCGTTAAGTCTTTCCAAGTTCCAGACACACCTTTAACGTCCGCTTGTCCGCCCAGTTTTCCTTCAGTACCAACATCTTTTGCAACGCGAGTTACTTCCGCCGCAAACGAGTTTAACTGATCCACCATGACGTTAATGGTATTTTTTAATTCAAAGATTTCGCCACGAGCATCCACGGTGATTTTTTGTGACAAGTCACCCTTTGCGACCGCCGTGGTTACTTTGGCGATGTTACGAACTTGGGCCGTTAAGTTCCCCGCCAGGCTGTTGACGTTATCTGTTAAGTCTTTCCAAGTTCCAGACACACCCTTAACGTCCGCTTGTCCGCCCAGTTTTCCTTCAGTACCCACTTCTTTTGCCACGCGAGTCACCTCGGCGGCGAAGGATGAAAGCTGATCCACCATGACGTTGATGGTATTTTTTAATTCAAAGATTTCGCCTTTGGCATCCACCGTGATTTTTTGTGATAAGTCGCCTTTGGCAACGGCGGTGGTTACTTTCGCGATATTACGCACTTGAGCTGTTAAGTTCGCCGCAAGACCATTGACGTTGTCGGTAAGATCTTTCCAAGTCCCAGATACACCTTTAACGTCGGCTTGTCCGCCCAGTTTTCCTTCAGTACCCACTTCTTTCGCCACACGAGTCACCTCGGCCGCAAACGAGTTCAACTGATCCACCATGACGTTGATGGTTTCTTTCAGCTCCAAGATTTCTCCGCGAGCATCCACCGTGATTTTTTGTGACAAGTCGCCATTAGCAACCGCGGTCGTCACTTTGGCGATGTTACGCACTTGGGCGGTGAGGTTTCCAGCAAGACCATTCACATTGTCAGTCAGATCTTTCCACGTACCCGCCACACCTTTTACATCAGCCTGACCACCCAGTTTTCCTTCGGTACCCACTTCTTTTGCCACACGAGTGACCTCCGTCGCGAAAGAACGAAGTGTGTCCACCATCGTATTGATGGTGTCTTTAAGCTCCATGATTTCGCCGCGGGCATCAACGGTGATTTTTTGTGACAAGTCGCCATTGGCGATCGCAATAGTTACTTTGGCGATGTTACGCACTTGAGCAGTCAGGTTGTTGGCTAGGCCATTGACGTTATCTGTTAAATCTTTCCAAGTACCAGATACACCCTTCACGTCGGCTTGTCCGCCCAGACGACCTTCGGTACCTACTTCTTTCGCCACACGAGTCACCTCGGCCGCAAATGAATTCAGCTGATCCACCATGACGTTGATGGTGTTTTTAAGTTCTAAGATTTCGCCACGAGCATCCACGGTGATTTTTTGTGACAAGTCGCCATTGGCAACGGCCGTGGTTACTTTTGCGATGTTACGAACTTGGGCTGTTAAGTTATTCGCCAGACCATTGACGTTGTCTGTTAAATCTTTCCAAGTACCAGAAACCCCTTTTACGTCCGCTTGACCGCCCAGACGACCTTCGGTACCCACCTCTTTTGCCACACGAGTCACCTCGGCGGCGAAGGATGAAAGCTGATCCACCATGACGTTGATGGTGTTTTTTAATTCAAAGATCTCGCCTTTGGCATCCACCGTGATTTTTTGTGATAAGTCGCCTTTAGCAACGGCGGTGGTTACTTTGGCGATATTACGAACCTGGTCCGTTAAGTTTCCGGCAAGGTTATTTACGTTGTCGGTGAGATCTCTCCAAATACCTGAAGCTCCGCGAACGTCAGCTTGTCCGCCGAGTTTTCCTTCGGTACCCACCTCTTTTGCCACACGAGTCACCTCTGAGGCGAACGAGTTGAGCTGATCCACCATGGCATTCACCGTAGTTCCGATACGGAAGAACTCACCTTTAACCGTGCGCCCATCGATCTCTAAGGACATCTTTTGTGACAAGTCCCCTTTAGCCACCGAGGTGATAACGCGGGCGACTTCTTGAGTAGGTTGAACAAGATCTCCAATTAGTAAGTTGATTGAATCGACACTTGTCGCCCATGCTCCTTTAACAGAGCCCATAGAAACACGTTCGTTCATCTTACCTTCTTGACCAACGGTGCTTCGTACGCGCACGAATTCATTGGCCATGCTTTCGTTCATTTCGATGATGTCATTTAGGACTTCACCGATTTCGGCGATGATCCCCTCGTTTCCGATGGGCATACGCACATTGAATTCACCGCGCCGCACGGCTTTGATGGTGAAGAGAAGCTGTCTTAATTGTTCTTTGCTATCAAATGAGGGAACCATCAGGTCGTCATTGTCGATACTCAAAAGGGAGGGAGCTTTTTTGTGAATTGATTTCAGGTTCAGCGCTGGCTGTTTTTGTTCCGCGATTTTTTTAAATTTCTTTGGAACTTTTTTCTGCGTTGCTTTATCTGACGTAACGTCCATCTTCGCCACGAGGGCCTCCATTAAAAAAATGCATATGCGTATAAGCAAATATTAGAATGGCGGGGGCATTTACTGTGGTACAAAAAAATCGAAGATTACTTCCTCTTAATCATTCAACGAGCCGCACAATTACATGATCTTCATTTGCCATGAGACAGAATTATGCATGATTTCCATTTAAGGTATTTTCTGTCATTTAACATTACTAATTTGGAATAATTCGGCGTTTTTCTTTTACTCTGCGCAAAAAGAACTTCGCGAAAAACAAAACCGTCCACGAGAAACCAAAAGACCATTTAGCCATGGTTAAGAAGCTTAAAAAGCCCAGGTAAAAATGCTCACCCGGAGAACTTAACCAATGCATGATACAAAGATTTTCCGCGACATCAAATATTGCCGGCAGCGTTCCTAAAAACATCAAACGCGCGCCACCGACTTTACGCAAATTCCACATCAGCAAGGACGTATAAATAGATAGATAAATAAAATCTAAGGACTCAATCCGCAGATAGCGCTGGCGTTGTTCAGAACTTAAAGCGCTTAAAATCCTGAGAGCCTCATCCCCTGAATAGTAAAACTTCAGGTCTAACCCTTCAAATCCCGCTCCGGCTATCACCATAACAACACTTAACACTGTTAAAGCGATTAAAAGAAGGACCGTGGGCTTATCAAAAAAATAAAGGCGAGGCTTCATAGACTGCAGTCGAAGCTACCAGAATATCGACACCCCGGGCAGTAATTTCATAAAACGGAGCTTGGGCGCAAAAGGACACCATTTTTACTGGCATTGGGATTGCTATTCAGTCCCGCCAGAGGAGGCTTCGATGAAAGCTTGGATCGTATCTGTACTTATTGGTCTATCGTGTTTGGCTCCTAACGCCTACGCCAGACCCAATGTTACTTGCAGTGCCGCAGATGACGGCTGGGAAGAACACTGGCGGGGTCATAAAACTTGCGAAGAGTGTTTACAAAAACATGGTAAGTGCAACGAAACCTGCGAGCTTGAATATTATACTTGTGAAGCCACGGGTACTGACGCTTTAGGATCCTCTTTCACGGTGAAAGGCAGTGGCGATGACCGCTGGGAGGCCGAAAGAAATGCGCGCGCTCACTGCGACCGCAACTTCCGTAACTGTTCTGTAGGTTCTTGCAACTCTAAATCTGAAACCGTTTCAAAACGTCGTTGCGGTGGCTAAAATGAAAAAACTAAGCCTGATAGCCTCTACTTTATTATTATCCTCCACCGTTTTAGCAAAGCCCGTGATCGTTAAGGACTGGGCCTTAGATGATACTGATGCCAACTCGTGCATCGCCTCTACGGTTCGTACTTTAAATAATCAAAAATACCGTTTAGAGCTGACTTTAGATAAATCGGGTCTTTATCCAGTAGAGCTTTGGATTCGCGAAATGCCGGGAACGATTGAAACACGCGCCTTTAAGTTCACGACCGAAGTAAAGCCGCTTAAATCCTTCGCCTTTGCTCCCTTTAAGGATTCAGCCGGCAACACCACGTTCTGGCAAGTGCCTTCGGACACCGCCGCTTTGATTTCTTATCTTAAACGTGAAACCCGCTTTATGGCGTTTGCGCAAATCCCAAATGGAGCTGCCGCCCCCACCACCAAGGCCGTGGATTTTTCTTTGCGCGGATCCAGTGCCGTTATCGATGCTTTGATCGCTCAATGTAACAAAAAACAAGCTTTAGATCGCAGTGCCTTTGAGCAAAGCTTTGTGCCGACTCAAGTGGCATCTTTAGATGCTTTAAAACTTGACGAAGAAAAAACCGCGCAGCTGCGCTCCATCTATATGGGAGCTTTAGCCACCAACGCGCAAAAAACAAAGTTGCAACAGCAATTAGTCGCGCTGAACACGCAATACGCAAAACAGATCCAAGAGCTTGCAAAAGTCACTGGGACATTAGATCAGTTAACGCAAAAAGAGCTGGTCACCTTGCAAAACCAGAAGGCGACGATTCAAGCAAAAATTGCTTCCTTAGAAACTCAGATCGCGAGCCAACAAGCGGCTATCAGTGCTAAGGAAGCGGAAATTGTTCAAGCCAATGCAAATTACGATGCGGCTTGGAAAGTTTTAGCGCCCTTTGAAACGGAGCACAAACGCCTGGCCGACAACGTCCAGATCTCTCGCAATGACGTGGCCTCAAGCCAAAAGCGTCTTGCTGATATCGACGCACAGATCAGCAACACTTCCAGCTCGATTTCTCGGGCTGAAAATGAAGTGGGCTCTTTACGTTCACAAATCAATACGGCCGAGTCCGAACTGCGCAATATTCGCAGTGCCGCGGATAATGCGGAATCAGACTATCGCCGCTTTGATGATCGCCGTGAACGAGACGCCCGCATGCGTGAACATCCGTTATTACGTTACTGCTATCAAGAACGTGCGGATGTCTGTAACTGGCAAACTCGCAGCATAGAGTCCGATATTAATAATGAGGTCGACAATATCCGTCGTCGTCTTTCATCAAATACGGACCAAGCCCGCAGCCAAGTAAATCAAAAATTAGACCGAATTTCTTCATTGAATTCGTCCCTCCGCGATTACCAGGATTCTCGCATCCCGAATTTACGCAGCCAGCTTTCAGATCTGCGCAGCCAACGTCCTTCCGTGGAAAGTGCATTATCAAGAGCCAAAACGGAGGTCTCTAATCGTTCCGCGGCTTTGCAAAGCTATGACAGCAGTGTCGGCTATGCTGAAAAGAAAGCGGCCGTGGATGGGGCCTCGGCCGTGGTCGTCAAACTGCGCGGGGAAATGGCGCAATTAGAGGAAGCTAAAAAGACTTCTATCCGCACCCGTGAACAACAGACTTTGGCGCTTCTTGATACGGATAAAAAAATCGCCGCCGTATTAACCAAGATCCAAGAAACGCAAGATCGCTCCTCAGAGCTGAATCAAGCGTTGGTGCCGTACATGGAAGAGAAATCTCGTATTGAAAACGAGATCTCTTTCACGCAAGCTTCTATTGAGGCAAATAAAGCGGCCTTTTCGCAGATCATAACCACGCTTTAATTTTTCTAAACAAAAGAAAAAACTTAAACCCCTCTTAAGCATCTTAAGAGGGGTTTTTTATTTTAATCGACGCCACGCATCCCCTCATTGCTATTGACTCCAAAGATCCTTGAAACAATGATTTCCCCCATCTGTAAACCATCTTTGAAATCAGGAGTTTCATTATGAAATTGTTGGCATTAGCAGCTCTCTCTTTAGTCGTTTCAACTTCAGCCTTCGCACAAGGTCGTTACCGCACACCTGCGGCAGCCTCTTACACAAACGAAATCACCACCCTAGCCACTGGTGGACTTTTTTATTCAGGCAAACAGTGTAAAGACTGTTCCTCGGGATCAAACATGGAAGTGGGCGTAGGTTACTTGCACACTTTAGACAGCAAAATTCAAGTCGGCGGTGAAGGTCGTTTGCGCATTCTCTCTAAAGAAGTCTCTGGAACTGGCGACAGCGAAACTCTTTTTGATATCGCGGGTGTAGGTGCATGGAATTTCTCGTCTGATTTTTCAAATGCTATTTTTGCTAAGGCCGGCATCGGTCTTTACGCCGTACCTAAAGACAACCTTTCTGGTTATGAAAACAAAATCGGTTTCTTCATTGGCGCTGGTAAACGCTTTACTTGGTTGAGCAACGTGGCGTACTCCCCGGAGGTTCGTCTAGTTAAAAAAGGCGACATCGATATGGGTATTGAAGTGCAATTAATCAACTTCTCTATCACTTGGTAATTGTAATTTGTCAGGGTTGCTTCACCGTGACCCCGGGCATTCTGTCATAAGAAATATGTCCTCGTTGGATGAGCCCTACTATAATGGGTGTATTACGAAGGAGGACCTTATGAACCCAAATAAACCAACTAAGGACAAAAGCTTCTCTGATAAAGTCGGTGATACATTAGAAAAAGCCGGCCATAAAATTTCTGAAGCCGGAATGCCTAAGGTAGGTCAAAAAATCCACGATCTGGGTGATAAAATGGAAAAGACCCATAAAAACCCAGATCATCCGCACAAGGTATAAATACGCCTCTTTTAAGAGCGTGAGACTAAAAGGACTGTCGAAACTTTCGACAGTCCTTTTTTTTGAGTATCGAAAAATGTCTCTGCCCCTCCAGCCCCCCTCTCAGCTGCCATTTATTTAGTATCGAGTCCTGCAAACAAGGTCCCAGCCTTGCATGATCTATCCCTTAAGGAGTCCCACGATGTTAAAGGCTTTCTTAGGGTTTATGTTGATCGCTTCAGGTATCCAAACCGCACAAGCGGCTTGTGAGATCCCGGTGCGCGCAAAATCCTATGAGAAGTTTCAGCAAGGGACCTATTATGATGTTTTGTCCGTGCCGAAAAGCTCTTTAGCGGATTTAAGTACTTCTTCCCAGTTCAACTACGCCGCTCACTTTAAACGCAAAGTCCAAGAACGCACAAAAACAGATTTCAAATATCTATTAGAGCGCCAAAAACCATTTTTTAAAAAATTCCCGAAAGAAACGGAACGCTTTAACAAGGCCCTTGCTAAAAAAGTCGGTCGCCCACGACAAGTGTCTTGCTTAGAAAACTTTCTTTTAGACAATCACTTAAGAACTTTCTCTTCAGAAACTGAATTTTCAGCCTACGTCCTAACAAGATTTGATTCGGATCAAGCGACCGTCGTGATTTACACCCAATTAAAAAACGGAACCGTGGCCGACACCCCGGTGATGAATTTAGTAGAGGGTTATCGCAAACAAGGTTGGAACGTCGAATCTCACATCCACAACCACCCTTTCTTTTTTAAAAATCCCTATGGCGATATTGCGGGCACGATCTTGCCCAGCTCTGCGGACCTCGATACCTATAAACACCAAGGCGCTACGCTCAAGATTCGCTCTGCCATCGTGACCAATGGTTTTGAAACTTTCGTTCTTTATCGCAACGAATTTGACCGCCTTTAATTCCTCTCATTCCAAACACGTCGAACTCTTAGCCATGTAGGAAGTACCTGCAAAGGGCTCTTTGTTTGGACTTTTACATTAAGGACCTGCTCGGCTTTAACGCCCCCTTGGTGTCACTTTGTTCAGAACATTCTGGCATGACCGCTGCAATGACCCGGCTTGAAAAAATATTCCTCTTTTTAGACAGGAACACGTCAACATGGGAAAATTGGGTCAAAAACTGTTAGTTTTAGGTGTGTTGAGCTTTTCCTCGTTATGGGCTCACGGACAAACCCAGATTTCTACGACCAGTATCTATATCGGCAATAAGTCCATTCCGGCCACAGATCTCGTCACTTCTGAAAACGAACCACTTCCCGTTCAAACCCTGCAAGACCAACGCAATGCGGGCCAAGACATCAGCCAATACAACCCGGCCCCTTCGCAACTGTGGATGCCAGAAAAAGCCACGCCTCGCGCTTTACCAATCACGGAAGCGGATGAGGTGCAATTTGACTCTCTATCGTCTTCGCGTTTAGGAAATTTCCGCTTTAACGGGTACGTGCAAACGGCCGAGGGCCGACAAGCCATCCAATTCAATCTTTCCCGCACCGTGCACGACGTTCTTTTAAGAGACGCCTTGTTAAGAAAATTGGGCTATCGTTTAGACCCCATCAAATATCTTAAAAAAGTGCGTGTAAAATTTAATTCCTCTCTTGAGGCCGAAGACTTTATCTTACAACTGCGCACGAAAACCGCCGGCGCCAAAGAGCGCTTTGTTGTTGGCGGCAGCGAGGCTGAAAGTTTTTTAATTTTACAAGACGTGGTTGCCGTTCCAGCACAGTTTGAAAATTACAGCCTTGCTTATGGAACGATCCCAGCAGAAATCATCGCCGGTCGCCGTGTCTTAAACAGCTTGGTGATTCCGTATGCTTTAGTGCAAATGCCAGAAAGCGTGAATCTTTTTAACTGGGAAATTGGTTCGGTATTTAATAACAACATCCAATTAGACACCGAATCTAGCGACGGTACGGGGCAGTCCACTTTTTCTACAAGTTATGAAGACGCTTTGTGGATGGTTCGTCGTCTCGCAAGATTAACTCGTCAAGATCTTGTCGAAGTCGTTCAGTTTGCCCAATTCCCCAAAGAAGTGGGGATGCTGGCGACTGAAAAAATCGTGGCTCGCCGTAATTCATTGATGAAGTTATTTAAGTATAAAGTCCCTGATTTGGCGGTGAACCCAAGCATTAGCTCTGGCACCGTCCTTAAAAACGGTAAAATCACGAAAGTCTATGAAGACAATTGGCCCGGGTATTCGGCACGTTTTGCATTTGGGGATCCCTCAAGCCCGCTAAACTCTTCTCAGATGACGTTGCTGGCGCGCGCGCAATTGCAGTCAGGTGTGATTCAAAATCTGGTGAATGAATTTAATAAACGCCTTTTAAGCGGTACCGATATTGGTGCTAAACTTTCAACCAAAATCCAAGATCGCATTGTGAATGATATAAAATCACTTATCACCACGGGACAAACTCAAAGCTCAACCTATGCTTTAGACGCGGTCCCTTTTGGTAAATATCGCTTTATTTTAAATCGCGATATTGTGACCGGCAGCTATATGGGCTCAGACAACATCATTTCAGCGGTGGACTCTATCGGGGCTAATATCACTTTAGGTACCTACTTTAGCGTTTACGGTTTGCCGGATGGTTTTCAAGGAAACATCACCGCATCGGCATCCGTGACCCGCACTTATTCTCACATCACGCCGGTGAAAAGTTTAGAGCTGGCCTTAAAACAACCCTTTAAAAACATGATCGTTCCGACCGTGCGCAACCAAATGGCGGCGCACATTGAATCCTTAAATGATTTAACAATCAAAGATCTTGAAACTGAAGAGGGAAAAAAAGCCTTTCAAGAAGGTATTTCTAAACTTAAAGACAATTTAGCGGTGGGCGAATCTTTTATTATTACTGATTCCGTGGGTCCTTCTTTGGGCGCGGGTATCGGATATGGTACAAAGACTTCTGTTGGCATCGACTTGAGTGCTTATGCCTCTTTCACCGCGCAACAGTATATTCTTTCGCGCATTCATATCTTACGTTCCGATGAAAACACGATCCAGGTGTATCGTGGTGTCGGCAACGCGATTGATTTAAATCTGTCCTTTGATTTAAGTCTGCAAGCTTCGGTATTATCTTTGGGCCTAGAGCATTTCCGTGGATTTACTAAAACAAAATTCTTTTCTGTCCCTTTGCGTGCCACGCCAGAAGATCGGAATAGCTTGTCCCAAATTCAGGCATTGGCCCAAGCCTTCCGGTGGGGATCCATTGAGGCTTTAGAAAACGTGCAAAAGCCTTTTGTACTGAAAGGCGATACCGCCGCTAACAGCGCCACGGCAAACCTGCTTTTTTATCAATGGAAATGGCAATCGCGTAACGGCATTATCTCTATTGAAGCGCCAACGGGCCAAACTCGCGATTACCAAAAACGCGTGCGCGGCACTCGTTCGGGTAAAAACTATCAAGACTTTGCTTTAGACGTGGCTACGGCCGTGGTGAAAGCAAAACTCGATAAAGACATTTCACTCAGCCGCATCGGGGGTTCAAACCCAGGCGATACTATCGGTGGTTCGTCTTATTCACGCATCTTGGACTATGAAGCACAACTAGATCGCTATAAAAGCGATAGCGACGTCGCAGTTCCTCAAGATGAAGTTTTAAAAATCAACTATCGTTACAAGGGCTGGTCGGCGGATCAAAAAAAGATCCAAAAAATCATTGGCGAGATCAATGATAAAGCCGGTCAGAATTTATTTTCTAAGATGGCGTTACGTGACACTAAAGTGTTACGTCTTTACAACATCCAACTTTCGTTTGTGATCTATGAACGCGGTATTGAACAACTGCAAGTCAACGTCACGCGCATGCAAAAGATGCTGCAAGCCGCGGGAGTACCAGAATCTAATATTCAGACCTTGATTAATCAGATTTCAAAACTGCGTTGGAGCAATAAGCACAATAACTTTGATGATTATTCTTACAACGTCATGCAGGTCTTTGGCACGCTGGAGCAGCGTTTGCCGATTGCTAAAATTGGTGAGCTTATTGGCAAAAACAATATCTTTGCCTACACCACTTTAACGGGTTTCCGCGAAGGTGACGAGGCTGGCGATCAAACATTTGTTTCAAACACTTACGGTGAAATCGGCAGTGTGAATCAAATGGGTCCTTTAACCGGCCTTAAACGCAAGATCGGCATTACCGAGTCTGAGCTCTTCACCAACTGGTTTTTGGAGGCGTTATGAGATCCGTGCTTGCGCTTATTACAAGCCTTTTTTTATCGCAAGGCTGGGCCGTAGGAAATGATCCTTTAAAAAACCTCCAATGGGGCGTGCTTAACAGCGGTCAATCCGTCAATGAAGCATTGACGGATGTTGAATACGAAAAGGTTCAAGGTGTCTTAGGGGTTGACGTGGGCCGCGTGAAAACCGCGGCTTTAAACTGGAACGATAGCAAACGTGAAGTTTTAGTGGCGGTGATCGATTCCGGTGTTGACGTCAATCATCCCGACCTTAAAGACCGTATTTTTCTTAACAGTGCAGATTGTGACTCATTAGGCCGTCCCCCGTTTAGAAGTGAACTTGATAAAGACGGTAACGGCTATGCGGGCGATTGCATGGGTTGGAACGTCTCCGGAAACGGTGATGAAAATCGCGTCAACGATGATATTGGTCACGGAACCCACGTTTCAGGGATCATCGCAGCCATTGAAAACAACGGTGTCGGCATTTCGGGTGTCGCTCCGAAAGTGAAGATCTTACCTATTAAGCTTACCTTCCGAGGCGACCAAGGTGCGGGTTACACCACGCGCATGCTTAAAGCGCTGCAATACGCTTTAGATATGAAGGCCGACGTGATCAATCTTTCATTAGGTTGGCCCGCCGCTGCGGACACGGCGTCTTTACAAAAGAAAATCAAAGAAGCCTTAGAGCGCGGAGTGATCATCGTTGTTGCGGCCGGCAACAACACGACCGAAAAACCCATTTATCCCTGTTCTTATGAAGGCGTGGTGTGCGTGGGCTCTATTCGCCCTGACAGTCAGCTTTCGATGTTTTCAAATTTCGGCAGTCACGTGGATCTTTTAGCACCGGGATCTAATATTCTTTCTTTGATCCCCACCCAAATGAGCCCTAGCCAGTTTTCAGTGACAGGCTATGATTTTAAAAGTGGGACCAGCCAAGCGACTCCGTTTGTTTCGGCGGCTTTTGCCGTTTTAAAATCCGTTTTGCCGGAAGCAACGACGGATGAATTAAAAGCGCGCTTATTTATATCCTCGCGTCCCCGCCCCACGGTGGTTTCGGCTATCAACGGCCTTATCCAAATTGATAAGTCTTTAGAGGTGGCTCCGCAGTCGGCTGTTTTCCCCGTTCTTAAGGGCGAGCAAATGATTAGTGTCAGCGATAATGGTGCTTTTGAATTGCAATTCGCCGTTAAAAACTATTGGAAGGCTTCAGGGGCTATCGCTTTAGATTTAGAGGTTTCCAAAAATGTGACTTTAACTGCCACCCAGTTCACTTTGCCCAGCTTGGCCGAGGGGCAAACCGAAGTGATCAAAATCGCGGGGCAAATCAACGGCTCCGCGCAAAATCACGTGGTCACGGTGAAACTTAAAGTCACTGAAGGTGCTAAGGTCAGCAACTATAGCTTTTCTAAAACTTTGGTTAAAACTGTGACTCCAGTGACCTCCAACTTAGCCGGTCTTGATTTTGATCTTTCGGGAATCAAAATGGATCGCGAACTGACCAAACTTCGCCCCCAAACCGTAAAGAACAGCTTTAAAAAAACAGACGAGTCTGAGTATTTCTTTATTTCGTCCCAAGGCGAAAAGTATTTCCTCACTTTGATGCGCGCTTCAGACAATCGCTTGCTTCCGACCACTTTAGATTTAGATCGCGGTGAAACCGTTTTAAATCTTATCAAGATGGATCTCAACGGCGACGGCAAAGCCGATTACTTAATGCAAAGTTATAATACTCTTAAAGGCGATAATAGCTTTAAGCTTTGGTATTTAAATTCAAATTTAAAGCCTTTGTTCAACACGCCTTTTTTCACTTACGACGCAACTTTGGCCATGCCCAACTGGCGCGAAATGGCGTGGGTGGGCATGAACTATCAAGGCCAACGCATGCTTGTGCCTTTATATATCTTTAAAGGCCAAGTGGTTCCCGCAGATCGCAATAAAGATCCGTTTGAAGACTCTAACGATCAAGCGGTGACCAACCGTATTTACTTCTATCGCCCGAATGCCCAGACAAAATCCTTCGAACTTCGCAGTTTTGATACCTTTAAAACGATGAAGCAATTAGGTTCTTCGGCAGGAGTAAAATATCCCGAGCGCATGCTGATCAAACTGATGTTCCCTCCGTCACTGACTGAAATAGCTCAAGGTGAAGCAAGAGTTCTTGTTGAAGTTGTGGGTGGAAATTCGGGCGCGCGCTATTATCAGCTTCGTATCGGTGATAATGCCGCAACAAAAAAACTGGCGCGTATTTCAGGTCAGTTTAACTTGCAAGGCTTCCAAATGGTGCGCCAACCGGGTTTGGATTCATCTTCAGATAGCTTTTTCATGAGCCGCACCCAATCTTCAAGCATCATTGAGTTTGCTTGGATTCAAGGTTTAAACACGCCGAAGTTCTATTCCTACGTTCACCCGAAAAAGGGGGACAACATTATCGGCGCCCTCACGGCTTCAGGTGAAAACGGCGGCGTGCGACTATTGGTGGAAACAAAGACCCAAGTAAATTCATTGCTGATTGATTCTTCGGGCAAAAAGACACTGACGACAAGCCCCATCAACCGCTCCAGTGTTCTAAGTAGCAGCGTATTTACAGATCTGTTCGCCCCGATTCGTATCAAGGGTCAGATCGGTCTGTACATTGATTCATCACAGTTGTATCGCGGCCACGCTTACACTCTTTCATCAACGGCGGGTTCATTTGTCCCGGCGATTGGCAATAGCTTGCAGATCGGCGACAGTTGCACGGCTTTAAATCCGATGGTGCAAGGTGGTGAGTCTAGTTTTGTGGTTTATTGCGAAAACCTAGGGACACAAAGAAAGACCATCTACAAAATTCCTATGCTTTAAGGCTTTGGAATTTTTAGTGGCACAGTGACACTGGATAAGTAGGCATCGTGATTGCAAAGGCTGCCAGGGTCGAAATTGAAGATTACAAAGGTAAACCATACTAACGGTGAATGTAGAGTTCACAAAAATAACAGGAGCTATTATGAAAATGGGGATGAAAGTAGCCGTTGTCGCTTTAGTCGCAATGGCCGCACTTATTCAGGGTTGTAAAACGGGCGGTGGCGGACGTAAAACCGCAAAAGACATCGCGGAACTTTTAGGTTCTGATGGCAGCGGAACTTGGTCTATCGCTAAAACGGACAGCCGTATTAAAAATTTCGCCGTATACTTGGGACCAGATGGCAAATACTACGCCTTCAATACTTCCGTTTTTGATAAAAATATGACGAAGGATGAATTCCTAGCGGCGGCGACGGTCTATAGCAACTTGGCTAAATCAACGGACTCTTACCAAAAGTATGAAACCATCAGCCAGTACGACTACACCTCAAGCTACTGCCCCTATGCTTGGTCCGATCAAACTATCAACTGCTCCCCTTCAAGCGTTGACAGTTTTGGGAATGTGATCAGTTACCGTGTATCTGAAATCAATTACGGATGGGTTACATATAAAGAAAGCATCTTCATTGACGCAGCTTCGGGTTTAGTTTTCGAAATGGGTGACACCACTTCAAAAGACTTAGAATCTGTCTCGGCCGCGATTGAAGCCGCAAGCAATGATTCTGTTCGCGACATGCTAGTATCTGGTTACGGTTTGTCTGAAAGCCGCGCTTCCGAAATCGCATCTTTGGCTAAAAGCTGGCAGAACATCGAAAAATCTCGTGCGATGACCGCTAAAGACTTGGTTCAGTTCCAGTCTAAAGTTTTCGGTTCCGATTTAAGCTCTGTTAAAAAAGCGGCTGAAAAAGCAGCGAAGGGCGACAAAAAAGATTACGACGCTTTAGTTAAAAGAGCCGCTCAGTTGAACGACGTTTCTCCTGAACAAGCTAAAGCTATCTTTAACGATTTCTTAAATTAAGTTCTGTAAAACAAAGATGACATGGAGGGACCCAGCAGGGTCCCTTATTTTTTTCTATTCTTAGAACGAAACACCTGCGCCGTCTGCCCGCTTTGAGTTTTAAAAAAACGGCTGAAGTGATTGGCGTCTTCAAAACCTAGATCAAAACCGATATTGGCCACCGCCTCTTCAGTATACACCAACATTCTTTTGGCTTCTAAAATCAGGCGGTCAAATATCACTTCACGAGCCGATTTATTCAAATGTCGAGTCGTTCGCATGGTTAAGGCGCGGGGGCTTAGCTTTAAAATTTCGCTGTAAAACTCCACTCCGTGCTGTTCACGGAAATGGCGATCCACCAAGCCTTGATATTGCGAAATCAAAGCCTCAGACTCAACACTCGCCTTGGGGGCATCCTTCACCGAACGGGACAACAGCAAAATCAAAACACTGAGATAGGATTCTAAGATTTTTTCAAAAGCACTTTTACGCGATTCAAACTCGGACAGCATCTCGCTTAAAAGTCGTTCTAAAGATGGAGCCGACTTTACAGATTTCACCGTGATCGCGTCAGGCAGCTGCATCAGTCGATCTTCCAACGAAAATCCGCCAGCATCTTTCTGTAAAGATTCAGAACTAAACTCAACGATAATACCTTCAGCATGACCAGATAAGGCCCAATTATGAACTTGCCCCGGCTTCATCACAAAAAACTGCCCTGCCGCGACAGGGTGCTTTTGTAAATCGATTTCGTGAAAGCCTGATCCCCGCTGCATCCACAGCAATTGATAAAAATCATGGCGATGAGGAAATGGAACGGCGGGCTTGGTCCGGGCCGACAGCCTTTCGACTCGAATATCGCCTCGTTCAATGCGCACAAGTCCTAGGGACTCTAACGGGTGACGGATTTGGCTGACTTTCATCGCGTGAACTCCTGCCTTAAAATTAACCTTGAAGGAAGTCATTTTCAAGACCCAGCGTGACGTTTATGCTAATCCCTTAGACCTTTGTGCATTTTAATTTATCCGCAGAAAAGGTATTCTATCCATAGTTAACGAGGTATCTATGGACTCTGGTTTTATTTTTATCTTCGCCTCTGTGGTTGTGGTCATTTTAAGCGTTCTTGCTTATGCCGTTATCGCCGTCTTTTATCCAGAATGGGTGGGTATCACCGGCAAAGTCGCGCTAGATGCCGAAAAAAGCCACATCCAAGAACACGACGGCAACTATTAAAGTCGCTCCGCACGAGGAGCTCTCTTTCTGCGTCGACGCTCTCGATGCTCTCGCACTTCTTGCGCTTTGTCGGCAAAGTGCTCTTTAAGCTCATTAAACTCTTCGTGCAACTGTTCCATTTCTTCATCTGAAAGATCCTCTAGATCAATCAGCTTATTACGAGCTTTAGAGCTGGCGCGAATCAATTCATCTAGTTTTAGCTGCAAAGCCTTGGTATCGCGGTTTTGCGTATTTTGAATTAAGAAGACCATCAAAAATGTGACGATGGTGGTCGATGTATTAATGATCAACTGCCACGTATCGGAAAACCCGAACATGGGGCCTAAAAAAGCCCATATGACGATGCTTAATAATGCCAACCCAAAGGCGGCCGGGTGCCCCATCCAGTTAGAAACATGCTTAGAAAGATAATGAAATAACTTAACCATATCCTAACTTCGCAAATTCTCCCTTCATTGCGCCAGTTAAAATTGATTAATCTGTTCTTTGATTGACTTCAACCTCCTGCACTTTAGGATTGAAAGATGCCCTCGTTTTCACAGATGAAATTTTCTCGCAAGGTCTTCTTAACGATCTTCGGCATGGCCACTTTTACGGCCATCGTCATTTCGACGATTGTTTATGAAAGCCTCTCTAAAGGCCGCTCTCAAGATTTTGCTGAGTCCTATATTGATCACATGAATTTGTTTGCAAAAACCTTAGCCGGAGTGGAAGCCTCTCAATCACAAATTGCCAAAAACGCCGCCGAAGTCATTCGCCACCAAGGCGCTCTTAATGATAGGGAGCGTCAGGAGATGGCCCGTTATCTGGGGGTGGATGAGATCAACTTCTACAGTTCACGCAAGGACCTCTTGAAGCTTTTTCCTTCATTGCCGGATTATGCTGGAGGCCCGTCATCGGTTTATCAAACTGAAATGATCTTAGGCGGCGATGGCAAGGTCGGCCAGCACACGCTGGTTGCCAGTAAAGACGGTAAGCGCATTATCGAAGTGATGATGGATTTTGACGACATCACTCAACTTTTGCGCGCCATGGCCCAACATGACGAAGACAATCTTTCTTTGGAACTTGTGAACGCCAATCAAGAAAGCTTATTCAAGATTCGCCGCGAAGATTTCCAAGACACCGTGACCTTGGCAGAGGCTTTAACTTGGAAAGACGGCGTGCACTGGCAAAAAGATCGCTTGATTGTCTTAACCCCGATCATCGAAGACGGTAAGGTTAAAAACCGCCTGGTCACCACGATCTCAACTCGCACCTTACAAAACGAGCTCAGAAAAATTCAGCAAATTCTGATCATGGTTTCATTAGGCCTGATTTTAATTTCTTGGATTCTGTCGAAGATTTTAACCAAAATCCTTTTGGGGAAAATTGAAAGCATTCGCACGACCCTTGCTAAAATCACCACGACCCAAAACTATTCAGAGCGCGTGCCCGTAAGCCACACGGATGAAAATCACCCCAACGAACTAGAGCAACTCGGCCAAAACCTCAACCGCATGCTTGAAACCATGCAGTCACATCAATCACGCCTGCTTGAAGCCGAACGAGACAAAGCCAAAAGCCAAATTGCCGCCCAAGTCGCCCATGACATCCGCAGCCCCCTGATGAGCATGAATATGGCTCTTAGCCAGATTGAAAATGTGGCCTTAGAGCCTTTGGCCCTCATTAAAAGCGCGGTGGCGCGAATTTCCGGGATCGTGCAAAAACTTTCGGCGACTTCCGCAAAAACTGAAAATACAATACCCAACGTGGAAGCCCCGAAGTTGACTTTGGTGGAACCCTTGATTGCGAGTGTGGTGAATGAACACCGCGTGCGAAAAACTGAAAATCAAAATTTAACCGTTTACGGCTTTAACACCATGCCCAACACTTGGAGTGTCGTGCAAGTGAGCGAGCTGCAAACCGCCCTTTCAAATTTGATCAATAATGCTTTTGAGGCTGGTGCTAACGAAGTCGTCCTCAATTTCCGTGTCCAAGGTAAAGAATGGATTTTAGAAATCAAAGACAACGGCAAAGGCATCCCACAAACACTCCTAGAAAAAATCTTTGAGCGCAGCTTCACCCACGGCAAAGCCACTGGGACGGGCCTGGGACTTTTCCAAGCCAAAACCGCCATCGAATGGAGTGGTGGCAATTTAAAGGCCACCTCTGAAGAAGGCCGCGGAACAACCTTCACCCTGACTCATCCATTAGAGAAAAAACCGTCCTGGGCGCCAGTCTCTTTAGAGATTCAGTCCAACCAAGAAGTCTTTTTTGTCGACGACGATCACCATGTTTTAATGACCTGGCAAGAGCGAGCGCTTAAGGCCCACGTACCAAAAGTTCGTCTTTTTTCATCTGCAGAAACTTTTTTAGATCATTGTCAAAAACATCCTTTCCCCGCTGATGCGATCTTAGTGATTGACCAGAATCTTGGCTCGACCACGGGATTAAATATTTTGTCCGAGATGAATCTGGGACCTCGCGGAATTTTATGTACGACAGATTTTGATGAGAAATCCGTCCAAGATCAGGTCAAAAAATTAAAAGTATTCTTAATCCCCAAAATTTGGATTTCACAAATAGAGATTAAAGTGAGGAATTCCTAATGCGTATTCTGATCGTCGACGATGAAACACTTGTTCGCAAAACCATGCAATCTCAGATCCCTGCCCCGCACCAAGTATTTTTGGCAGAGGACAGGGATGAAGCTTTAAAAGTTTTAGATCAGCATATCATTGACCTGGTCTTTACCGATCTTTCTTTAGATGATTCCCCCGATCGCTTGGGTTTGCATTTG
This sequence comes from Bdellovibrio bacteriovorus, assembly GCF_001592735.1. Taxonomy (NCBI): domain Bacteria; kingdom Pseudomonadati; phylum Bdellovibrionota; class Bdellovibrionia; order Bdellovibrionales; family Pseudobdellovibrionaceae; genus Bdellovibrio; species Bdellovibrio bacteriovorus. The sequence continues at coordinate 185,911 of NZ_LUKE01000004.1, read as the reverse complement.
ATCCAAGAAATCACGAAGAACTCTCCTTCCACCGTCGTTGTTGCAATGACCGGCCATGACGAAGCTCACTTAGTAGAGGCGTGCATGAAGGCCGGGGCCGTTGATTATTTACTAAAGCCCTTTGATGCCGGGACTTTAACTCAAGTTTTGCGTAAAGCCCCCGTACTTCACCGCCTTTTAAGAAAAAACCAAACCTTAAAAGTTCAAGCCGGCAAACGCCTGGTGCAACCCCTCGACCTTTCCACCAAGTCTCCGGCTTTTAAGGCGGTTTTAGATCTGGCCAAAAAGATCCGCGGCTCAGGGCCGTCGATTCTTATTCGCGGTGAAAGTGGTTCGGGAAAAGAAATCATGGCTCAATACTTGTGGTCTTTAGAAAACGACACTTCACGTCCTTTTATCGCTGTGAATTGCGGGGCCATTCCCTCACATCTCGCAGAGTCTGAGTTATTTGGCCACAAAAAGGGCGCGTTCACCGGCGCCACCGAAAATCGTGCCGGAAAATTTGAAAGTGCCGATGGCGGCGATATTTTCTTAGATGAGCTTGCGACCTTAAGCCTGGACCTGCAAGTCAAACTGTTACGCGTATTAAGCAGCGGCGATATATACCCTGTCGGCAGCGACACCGGTCGAAAAGTTAACTGCCGCACGATTGCCGCCACCAACGAAAATCTTGAGGAGCTAATTCGCGAAAAGAAATTTCGTGAAGACGTTTTCTTTCGCATTAAAAACTTCACCATCACCTTACCTCCACTAAGAGAGCGCAAAGAGGACATCTTAGACTTAGCGCAAGATTTTTTACGCGCTGGCAATTACGGTGATAAACATTTTAGCAAAGACGCTGAACAGCTTTTACTGTCTTATTCTTGGCCTGGAAATATCCGCGAATTAAAATCCGCGATCGAAGTGGCCAGTGTTTTAGTGGATGGACATGAAATCACCGCGAAAGATTTAACCCCTCACCTAGTTCAATCATCACCGGTGTATGAAGATGTGATCAAAAATGCTTCGATCACAGAGATTGACGAAAAAGCCTTAGAAGGCCGATACTCTCACGTAGTTTCAGAATTCGAATTAAAACTTATTGAATTTGCCATGCAGAAAAAAGGGTCTGAGTCGGCGGCAGCTCGCTATCTGGGGATTCCACGAAGCACATTAGGCGATTTAAGGCGCCGACTGCAGGGTATTAAGAAATAACTTTAAAGAAAGAACAAAAATGACAAAACATCAAATCGCCAAAGTTCTTATCCCCCTTTGCGGAGTACTTTGTTTTTTCCCGTTCACCTCTGGCGCCATCGCCCTTTTAGCCGGCGTTTTGATCGCGTTCTTTCTTGGAAATCCTTATAATACAAAAAAATACACCCATTCTCTATTGGCGTTTTCGGTTGTGGGCTTAGGTGCGGGTATGAATTTAGAAACGGTCATGCAGGTGGGGTTACAAGGCATTGGCTACACGGTGATCAGCATTCTTTGCGTGTTTCTCTTGGGCTTTGTCCTGATGAAACTTTTAAAGATCGAACAAGAAGTCGGTCTTTTAATTACGGTAGGAACCGCCATTTGTGGCGGCAGTGCGATCGCCGCGGTCACGCCCGTTATCCGCGCTAAATCTAATTCGGTCAGTGTGGCTTTAGGAACAGTGTTCATCCTTAATGCCTTAGCCCTTTTCATATTTCCAACGGTGGGTCACTCCTTAGAAATGACCGAGCGAGCTTTCGGTTTGTGGTCGGCACTGGCGATTCATGACACCAGTTCCGTTGTGGGGGCCACGGTCAGTTACGGTGCTCATGCCGCGGAAGTGGGAACAACTGTGAAACTGGCCCGCGCTTTATGGATTGTGCCGATTGCTTTTATCATTGGCTTGGTTGTGAATCGAGGCAATAAGGGCCAAGCACAGGGCGGCAAAAAGCCTTGGTTTATTTTGGGCTTTATTATTGCGGCCGCTTTAGTGACTTGGGTTCCAGCCCTTCAAGGACCAGGACATTACATAGAAATGGTTGCTAAAAGAGTTTTAGTTTTAACGCTGTTTTTTATTGGTCTTGGCTTGTCTAAGCAGACGCTCAAAGAAGTTGGTCTTCGGCCGCTGATCCTGGGTGTTCTGTTGTGGATTTGTATCGGCGTGGGCTCACTGACCGCGATCGAGTTGGGATGGGTTGAATAGAATCCGTTTTACTCGCGAGGACGGACTTCGATCATCTCCACGTGAAAAATCAAATTAGAATGCGGCGGAATGCGAGGCTTTGAGCGTTCCCCGTAACCTAAATGGGCGGGCACAAAAAGAGTTCTTTTACCACCCTCTTTCATTCCCATTAATCCTTGATCCCAACCCTTAATAACTTTGCCCGATCCTATCACAAACTGAAAAGGACGGCCGTGATCATAAGAAGAATCAAACTTCGTCCCATCTTCTAAAAATCCTTCATAGTTACAAAAAATCAAAGCGCCTTTGACGGCGGCTTTACCGGTACCTTCTAAAGTATCAGTGACTTTGAGTTCTTGAGTCTCCATAAATGCTCCTTGAAAGATTTAGGCGATATAGCTTTTTAAAAAATAAAAGGCACGAAAATTCGTGCCTTTCCTCTTGAGCTTGGATTTAGATCCGAAGACTACTGAACTCTGCCAAGAACTTGGAAATGAAGACCTACCGTTGTTGCTGAGCCACCACATTGCAAAGCGGCGTCTGAAGCTGGAACATAGATCGCGGCGCGACCGTGAAGGTATTTGTAGTTATTGAAGTTCAAAACGCCATCCAAGAAGGCTTTACCTTGAGCGCAGTCACTGCCGCCGTTGGGTGCATAAGCTTTAGATTGAACCAATTTAGCCGTTTTAGCGGCATTGTCGGCAAAGATGATTGAGCTGTAGCTGCAAGTGACACCATCTTGTTCGAAAGTCGCTTTAACCAAAAGGTTGTCCAAAGAATAGTCCGTAGAAGCTTTACCGAATGCGACATTGTAAGCTGCAAACTCTGCTGGAACAGAAGCCGTCGGTGTGTTGCCATCTTCACAAACAAAGGCGGTGAATTTTGCCAACCAACGTTCCCCTGGCAAAGTCAAATCGCCATCGTTAGCTTGAGCGGCGTTGAAAGAAAGAACCATCATTAATGATACCAACACGGATTTAGTCATTTTATCTCCTTCGAGTTTTGATTGCCCCCACTTCTAAAATTGGAAGACAAGAAAAGCAAGAAAGTGTGTTTTCTTTGTCCGTTGACTTTCAAGTAGGCTGCAATCATTTTCTCATTGCCCTTATTTTAGGCATTATTTCTGGCGGAGATCTAAGCATTCTCAGCTTGCTTGCAACAGAGGGCCTTAAGAAGGGACGGTCTCTCTTAAAAACTTAGACAAGGTGGAAAAGAACACACCTTTCTCAATGGGTTTGGTGATGTAGGCATCAAAACCCAAAGCTAGACAGCGATCCTTTTCTTCCTTCATCGCATGTGCCGTGAGAGCGATAATAGGCTGACGGAAGTGACTTCGGCGCAACTCTTCTGTCGCGGCAATCCCACCCATGAGAGGCATTTGCAAGTCCATTAAAACTAAATCCGGGTTCCAGCTAAGCGCTTTATCAATCCCGCTGCGGCCATCGCTAGCACTTTCAATTTCCACCGCTAAAGGCTTAAACAGTCGCGTAATTAACAACCTGTTATCGGGATTGTCATCAACGATCAAAATGCGCTTTCCTTGGAAAAGTTCTTTTTCCAGAACCCATCCATCAGAATTTTCTGAATAAGTGATTTGATCATCAGGTCGTAACGAGATTGAAACCGTAAATGTCGTTCCCAGGCCTAAATCACTTTGAGCTAATATCAAATCCCCGCCCAAAGCTTGGGCCAAGCGCTTAGATAAAATCAATCCCAAGCCTGTGCCCCCAAACTGGCGCGTGATGGAAGGATCCGCCTGCTGAAAAGGCACAAATAAAAGGCGTTCTTGATCCGGCGAAATCCCGACCCCGGTGTCAGTCACGTCAAAGAAAAGCTTTCCCTGGCCGCCATAAATTTTTACGTTCACGGATCCTTCGCGGGTGAATTTTACGGCGTTCCCGACGATGTTAAAAAGTATCTGCTTCACGCGTAACGAGTCCGTCAAGATACGTGGAGGCAAATGAGGCGCAATTTCTAAATTGAACTGAATCCCCTTGTTTTCGGCCCGAAGCTTAAAGGTGGTTTGAATTTCAGTGGCCAGCTGTTTTAAGGTCACAGAGGAAATGTCTAATTCTAAACGATTGGCTTCCACTTTAGAAAGATCCAGAATGTCGTTGATAAGATCCGTTAACAATTGACCATTGCGCTTGACCGCATCACGGGCCATGTTTTTTTCTTCTCCCGAAACTTCGTCATCCGCTAGCAATTCTGAGAAACCTAAAATGGCCCCCAGCGGTGTGCGGATTTCGTGACTCATATTTGCTAAGAAATTACTTTTGGCGACACTGGCCGCCTCGGCCACCTCTTTTGCCTCTTTCAGTTCTCGCTCACGCTGAAAAAGTTCCGCGGTTCTGGCATTCACTCGTGATTCAAGTTCAGAGTTTAGTTTTCTTAAAGTTTCTTCTAGCTTTTTTGATTCCGTCATGTCCCGAGTGACTTTTAAAAATCCGGTCAGATTTTTATTGCGATCATAGATTGCCGTGATCGTCACGTGAGCTAGAAATGATGTTCCGTCTTTACGAATACGCAAACCCTCGTGTTCAAAACGTCCGGTAAGACGGGCTTGCTCAAGTTCATAATCGGGGAATTTTGTCTGTTTTAAATCTTCCGGATAAAAAATCGAAAAATGTTTTCCCAGGATTTCGTGGGCCCGATAACCTTTAAAGCGTTCTGCCCCTGCATTCCAGCTCTTCACCAAGCCTTTCGGGTCCAAAGCAAATATCGCATAATCCTGCACCGCCTGCACAAGGATATCAAAACGCTCCCGTTCAACCCGCAGACTCTCATCTTGAGCCTTGACCTTCATTTTCCGAAAATGCCGTATGAGCTTTTTGACAACTGTGTTCATAATCTCGTTGTGACATGACAACAGTATTAGAGCAAGACTTAGCTCACCTTGTGTCGGGGCCTCTTACATACTTGCAATGATAATCAAAAGCAGGCTCAAAACCCTTTAAACTCATTCCACGTTTTTTAGTATGAACTGGCTTTTCATAAAGCCATGTTGCGCTTCAAAATAAGGAAACAAAAGTGTCGACAACGCACTTTCAATTTCCTGGCAGCGACGATCAAAAACTTCCAAGGCCTCGTCGAGGATCTCCATCTCAAAATCCAAACGCTCTAAACTTGAATCTTGATCTTGGAATTCAGTTTCGGTCACAAGTTCTTTGAATGCTCCCATCATGGCCCCCTTTTTAAGGATCTGCTTAAGAAATATCCCCCCTTTTAATCAGAGTCAAAGAATATGTAAATAATGTGTAAATCAAGACCCACTTCTAAGACTCGGGGCACAACTCCCCGGTTCCGCACTCCCCTCTAAGCTAACGCCTTCCCTTGGTGGAATGCAGATTGCTTACATAAAACAAAGAACCAAGATCGGAGACATCATGAAACTGCAAACAGCCATTTTGATATTTTCAGGAGTCCTGCTGTGTGGATGCACAAGTGTCGAATTCGTTCGCAAAGAAACATATCCACAAAAACAAGCCGTGCTTCGCTACCAACCGTCAAGCAAACCAAATAAAGAAGCCAAGTCCCGAGCCGAATTAGAAAAAAAAGCTCATGAGTTCTGTGCTGGCGATTATGAAATCACTAAAGAATACCAATCGCGACAAAATACGGGGGCCTCCACAGGCGTAGGCACGGGGTTAGGTATCGGCATGGGGGGTATTATGGTCGGCGCCTCCCAAGATAACAGCGCCATGTACAACATGGTTGAACTTTCGTGCAAGCAAAGCGGAACTCAAGTGAAGTAAGGCATGCAGTAAGTCAGACCTAAGACAATGCTAAGGCAAGCGCCAATAAGAAATAAAAAATAGCCGCGCAAGAAAACTTTCATTTCTGAAGCGGCCATTTCTTTAGCACCCTTTTGACGAAATTTCGCCACCGCCATTAAAAACGCGCCGATCCCACAAAGAATTAATGAAAACCATCCCGCCCAACTCATTTATGCCATCATCCTCGATCACTGCAGCGATAATAGAGCCGCGTACACGCCTTTCACCACTTCACCCATTTTGACATAATCTAAGCGTTCTGGCGTATCCTCGGGAGTGTGGTAAGCGTGGTTGCGATAAAAAGAAGTATCCGTCACCATCACCGCGGGCCAACCATGCTTCCAGTAATTCCGGTGATCAGAAAAATCAACACCGGGAACAACCGCTGGCGCATTCAATGAGTAGGCCTCGAGGTCACTATTCGCGTTCATCGCCTTTTTCATGTCACGCACCAAAGCGCGCTCTGCTGGCGACGCAATAACACCGATAAAATTTCCTTTGTTGGGATAAAACAGATACAAGAGGCGCACGGGGAATTCTTGTGAAAAAGAATCATTTGAAAAATACCCGATCATTTCTAAACTGATCGCATATTTGACGTTGTACCCTTTATCACGAAGGTTGTTGGCGTGAACCGCACTGCCCATCATTTCCGTTTCGAAATACGGCGGCTCTTCTAAGGCCCAAACCACGAACTCAATCGGCGTTTTTACCTCCGGCTTTTGTTCTTTAAAAAACCTCGCCAACTCTAAAAGTCCGGCCACACCAGACGCATTATCATCCGCCCCTGGATTATCGACATCGCAAGAATCTAAATGAGCCCCGATCACCACCACATCTTTTGAATCACTTGCGCCATAACGAAAGATGATGTTGTGAAAAACTTGTCCTTGCTCGCCTTTAACCTCTTGCAAGGTCCATTCATACCCGATTTCTTTAAGGCGATTCATCACGTACTTTTCTGCTTCTAAAACCGAAGCCGGATGCACCGAAGAACGGCTGGGTTTTATTCCTGCCAAAAAATAAGTATCTTGTTTTAAGTTTTCAATATTAACAGTGATAGGCCTTTGTAAGGCTTCACCTTCAGGAACGGGATTTCGCAAAAAAATAAAAAGCGCCACCCAAAATAAAAAAAGCGCAGCAATAAGTTTTAATATAAAATATTTTCTTATTTTCACTCAATTCCCCGCTGCTATAGAGCCATCAAGGTCAAGATCATGGCTAATGCCGCAGGCAAAGCTTGAACAATCGCAATTTTTTTACTGACACTGTAAGCGCCATAAATGCCGGCGACAATCACGCAAGCTAAGAAAAAAATCTTAAGCTGTATCGCAAACTCAGGGTGGGGGTGCACCAAGCTCCACACCAGCCCCGCTGCTAAAAATCCATTGTACAATCCTTGATTGGCCGCCAGAACCGCAGAATTTTGGGCTTTTTCAGGACTTTGCCTGAAAACTTTCATGCCCAAAGGCTTTGTCCAAAAAAACATTTCTAAGACTAAAAAATAAAAATGTAAGAGCGCGACCAAGCCCACCAAAATATTTGCGATCATGCTCATTATCCTTATTTTCTTTTAAAAAGAAACGCATCGACAGAATACTTACCCGGCCCCTTAGCCACGAACACCAAAGAGATCGCCAAATATAACAATGCCAACTCTTTTGTTTGGAATGGATCTGCGGCATGAATCACAAAACCAGCAATCAACATCGTAAAACCGATGAAGAAAGCCGCCGGACGAGTTAAAAATCCCACCGCTAAGAAAATGCCACCGATAACTTCCGCAATCGCTGCACACCAAGCCATCAAGCCGGGTGCGGGGAAACCCATCCCCTCTAAGCTTCCGACCATCATCTCTGGCGGGGGCAGCTTACCAAACCCATGGGCTAAAGCCATTGTCATACCCACAAAAACGCGAGCGCCCGTGTACAAAAGATCCGAAGAAAAATGATTTGTGCTTTCAGGAGATAAAATCTTACGTAACATGGTGTAAATTCCTTGGTGATTATTCTAAGGGTTCAACAGTTTGTGAATCAATTTGGTTATCGGAAGCTTTTAAGATGTCTTCAAGCTTTGCCGGACTTCCGGCAGCACCGTATGAATACTCCACCCGGTCACCGAAAGCTTTTAATACCAGACAGTCATAGCTGATCAGAAAGTCTGCAGTCTTCCCGTCTTTAACAACTTTTAAACCCATCGTGGGATTAAAGCATTCTTTTGTGCCTAAAGATTCTTCATAAGAATCCACAGCATCTTTAAACTCAAACGCCACGGAAGATACATCTTCGGGACTGAGCTTAGTTTGATTTAAGATTTTATAACCACGAAATCCCGCACTATCTTGGACCGCAGGATCCAACGCATAAAGAGTTCCCACTTGCGGGGCCACCAGGATCTGCAAAAATTTTTGTTTTTTAAGTTCTAAAGAATCGGCCACTGTTTCGGTGTCCGGAGTCCAAAAGACTTGAAATAAAATCGCCGCAATCGCGGCTATGGAAAGTATGACAACGGCGGCTATCTTCTTGGGTGTCAGTTCTGGTTTAACCTGTATCATCCGAAAATTTTAAGGAGGATTCCGGGGTTTGTCGACCTCGAAACCACGATTATAACGCCTTGAATCTGCAAGAATTCTTTTCAAAGCACAAATCCTGACCTGGGGATCCTTGCAAAATGCGATATAAAACGCCCCATAAGTCAAAATCTTTCGAAATAAGGAGTTTTTTATGAAAATGATGCTTTTTACCATGGCCTCAATATTAACTTTCTCCGCTCATGCTTCAGAGTTGAGCTCAAGAACCAGATACAGCTGTGGTTTTGACAGTCGTAACAAATATGAAATCGAAATCGCCATCGACGATGTGGGTGACGAGGACGGCACCATCACTTTGATCAACAAAAAAACGAACGAAATTGTTCGCACTTCAAAAGCCTATTACAAAAACGAAGAATTTCTTTTCGGAACCGATTTTAAAGAAAGCATCCGCATTGGTCCCGATAGCTCTTTTGGAACTTATGATGTAATTTGGGGCTTTGTCAGCATGAAAGAAGCCGCTGGAAGCATCCACTGCACAGAAATCATGTACTAGGAAATAAAAAAAGCTCCCTTGTCGGGAGCTTTTTTTTACCTAAGGACTGGCCTCTTCTTCTTCGTCCGGGCTCCATTCTAGGAGCGATAAATCAGCGGTCTTCTTCCAGTCGATAGCGACCTTTTTTAAGATCTTGATGGAAACCTCATCGCCACTGATCGTCCACAAAAGTGTGTCCCCTTTTTCGACCTTAAGGGCCTTCCGAACGCGCAGTGGAATGGTGGTTTGATTCTTTCTAGATGCCTTGGATGTCGCGCCTGTTTTTGCCATGCGGCTCCCTTGATATGTATCTTAAGGATAAAATCCTTATAACGACCCAGGCAATGTTTTGTCCCCCTCTCCTGAACGATCGAGACGGAGGTCCTGGCGCATCAGATTCATATCTTTTATGAATACATCCCATTCCTATTAAGTATTTTTCTGTTTTAAGAAAATTGAGTACACCGTCTTTGAAAAAGGAGATTTTATGAAATCACTTATGATTCTTTTAGTATCTTTGATCTTTGCCTCTCAATCCCACGCTACCGGCTGCATGGGCTACAGTTATTCTTACGAACTCGGTCCCAAGTTAAAGTCTGAAGAGGTCCTTGGGCATTTCAATTGCGAAAAGCCCGCTTCGGTTTTCAACTGCACATTTACCACCGAAGAAGCATCTCCACGAAAATTTGTAACTTATTTCCGCAACCAAAATACCCGCGTCCCTGAAGGAGTTTCATTCCCTGTGGTCATCGAAAGCTTTGAGGCCATGCGATATGATGATTGCAGCTATGGTGGCAAGTACGAACCGAACGGTGTTTACGAACGATTCCTTTTTGGCAGCCAAGAAATTTTCCGCTTTGTTGCTGAGTAAATAAACACAGTACAACCCAAGTCATAGAAGTGAGCCCAAAGAAATTGGTTTTTCCTCGGGCTCTGCAACTAGCGGTTTTACCTATCAGGACACAGATCGGCATAGCAATCCCGTTGACCAAAGGGCCCCTCCGCCGTAAAAATATCCTTGCTTACTCACCTTGCAAGGACCCCGAAATGAAAAAGTTTATTGATCAATTGATGAAAAAAATGACTTTCGAAGAGAAAGTCGGACAGCTAAGCCAAATCGCCGCTGGCGCTGCAATCACTGGAACTTCTAAAGAAGCTGATTTCATCACGGATCTAAAAAAGGGCCGCGTGGGCTCTTTTATGAATGTTTCCGGCACCGAAAAAACACGCGAACTGCAAAAAATTGCCATCGAAAACACCCGTCTAAAAATTCCTTTGATTTTTGGTTACGACGTTATCCACGGGCATAAAACGATTTTCCCCATTTCTTTAGCTATGAGCTGCAGCTGGGATCTGAAGGCCATTGAAAACAGCTCGCGCATTGGCAGCGTCGAAGCGGCGGCGGACGGCGTTCACTGGGTTTTTGCTCCGGCCGTTGATATTTCTCGCGACCCCCGCTGGGGACGAGTTTTTGAAGGTGTGGGGGAAGATCCGTGGTGGGGATCCAAAGTCGCTGTTGCCCAAGTTAAAGGCATCCAGGGAGCATCGCCGGATGCGGTCGATACGACTTTAGCTTGCGTGAAACATTTTGCTGCCTATGGCGCCCCCACTGCGGGCCGAGAATACGCAGCTGTCAATGTCAGCAAAAGAAGTCTGCTTGAGACCTATTTACCAACTTACAAGGCCGCCATTGAAGCTGGGGCTGCCACTGTGATGACCGCGTTTAATGATGTCGACGGGGTTCCGGCGACAGGTAACAAATGGCTTTTTACTGACTTACTTAGAAAGCAATGGAAGTTTAAAGGATTTGTTGTCAGTGACTTCACGGCGGTCCGCGAACTTATTAAACACGGGGTCGCGGCCAACGAATCTGAAGCGGCCAACTTAGCTTTCAATGCGGGCGTCGATATGGAAATGATCGGCGGTACTTATTTAAACTATTTTAAAAAATTGGTTAAAGAAAAAAAGATCAAGATGTCGACCATCGACACCTCCGTTCGTCGCGTGCTCGAAGCCAAATACCGCCTGGGACTTTTTGCAGATCCTTATCGTTACAATGACCTGGACAGAGCAAACTCGGTCCATCTTTCAAAGAGCCACCGCGAAGCAGCCCGTGATGTCGCTCGCAGATCCATGGTGCTTTTAAAAAACGACAATCAAGTGCTACCCCTTAAACGCGGCGGCACGATTGCCTTGATTGGCCCTTTGATTCACGACAAGCGCAACATCCTGGGGAACTGGTCTTTGCAAGGCGACTCTCGCGACACGGTCAGTGTGGCCGCAGGTTTTACGGCGTTGGCAGGTAAAAACACCAAGATTCTTATGGCGAAGGGCTGCAATCTTCTTAATGACGAAGAGCTTTTAATAAAAATGAATCGCGACGGCGATGAAATTGAACACGACACACGTTCGCCGGAAGCAATGCTCAAAGAGGCTGTCGACATCGCCAAAAAATCGGATGTCATCGTTTTGACGTTGGGCGAATCCGCCCACATGAGTGGCGAAGCCGCTTCTCGCACCAGCATCCGCATCCCTGAACATCAGCAGAACTTACTAAAAGCTCTGAAGGCCACTGGGAAACCTGTTGTCGTCATTTTATTTAACGGCCGCCCTCTGTGCCTAGAATTAGAAAACTCGATCGCTAATGCCCTGCTTGAAGCTTGGTGGCCCGGAACTGAAGCCGGTCACGCTTTGGCGGACGTGCTTTTTGGCGATTACAACCCTTCCGGCCACTTGGTATCAACCTTCCCTAGAAACGAAGGACAGATTCCTATTTTTTATGAAGAGCTTCCCTGTGGTCGTCCCAACAATCCGGAAGATAAATACACAAGCAAATACATCGATTCGCCGAATGATCCCCTGTTCCCATTTGGCTGGGGCTTAAGTTACACGAAATTCGATTACGGTGACATCAAACTTAGCAGCAAGACTTTGAAGTGGGGTAAAAAGCTTTCAGTCTCTATCCCCGTCAGCAATGTCGGCAAATACGACGGTGAAGAAGTTGTACAGCTTTACATCCGCGACCTGGTGGCTTCCGTGTCGCGTCCGGTGAAGCAGCTTCGCGGTGTCGAAAAAATCTTCCTGAAAAAAGGCGAAACTAAAACCGTGAAGTTTGAACTTACGATGAATGATCTGAGCTTTTACAACCAGGATTATAAGTGGGTGGCCGAGCCCGGCGAATTCCAAGTTTTTGTCGGCACTAATTCACAAGATGTGAAAGAGGCGTCGTTCAACCTCACTCGTTAACGGGTGAGGTTAAATATGTTCTAAAATATTCACCAACTGACCAAAGGGATCGCGGACAAAGAATCTGCGGACTCCCCATTCTTCTTCTGTCAGCGGATATTCAATTTTAAAGCGCGCCTTTTTCATTCGACGAAAAGCCTCATCAACATCGTCGACCTCAATGGAAATGGCCGGCACCTCGGTCCCCGATCCGCCCTCACTGGCAAAGCTCACTTGCACCGACATCTTCGCGGAACTTCCATAGGTTCGAATCCAGCCATGATCCATCAGCAGTTCTAAACCCAGAATATCTTGATAAAACTTTTTGGCCGCGGCGGGCTTCTTGGCTTGGATATTAGTAACGATTCTTTTAACCTTCATAAGACGCTAATTATATATGACTGAACTCATTTCGGGCATAAAAAAACCGCTGTCGAGCGGGTTTGATTTCTTAGAGAAAGTGGAGGTGACGAGCAGATTTGAACTGCTGTAGCAGCTTTTGCAGAGCTGAGCCTAACCCCTCGGCCACGTCACCGCTAAGAGGAGAAACCAATCTAGTTCTAGGGGCCTCCTAAGTCAATGTTTTAAGATTTTCTGCTTAATTCAGTGGCCTGTTCGGAGCAATACAACAAAAGTGATTTAATCATAAACATCTGATTTTACTTAATAAAATAGTCCCACTCGGAGCACTAGTCACCAAGCCTTTTAAGGGCATCAAAGGGAACAAAGGTCACCTTTAAAGCTCGCTCCACGTGCTGAGGCTGCATCTTGGCCATACCATCTAAATCCGCGTAACTTCGAGCGATCTTTAAGGTCGCCAGATCCCGACGCCTTGAAGCGAGCTCTTTAGGGAAAAGTTCGCGCATGTAAAACTCGGGCAAATCTTGAATCAATTCATCCCAAGTCCATTTGGTTGTGACCTTTAAAAAGCGACGGTCGGTCTTTGCCCACTCCGCCCGCAGCCGGCGCGCTTTTTCTAGATCCTTTAAAATGTCAGCACCTAAAACTCCTTCTCCGCGTTCATTCCGTTGCGTGAAAAAGATCAGCTGAAAGCGATCTACCAGCGGACCCGAAAGTCTTTCGGCGTAAGAGCGGCATTTTTTTAAAGATCTGCCGCACATCACGCGCGCTTTGGGCACCCAATCACCGCATGGACATAAATTCGTAGTCGCGACAAATAAAGTGTCGGCGATGTGTTCTTCTAAAAATCTTCCGCGCCGAATGCGGATGCGGCCGTCTTCCATCGGCTCGCGTAAAACTTCTTGGGATTTGGGATGAAACTCCAGGAGTTCATCTAAAACTAAAACCCCGCGATGCGCCCGCGTGATTTCACCTTTAAAAGGAGGAACACCCCCACCAATCAAACCGAGGGGCGGTGTTGTATGATGAGGGTGTACCAAGGGTCGCCATTTCATTTCTTGGGTTGATGTGTCTTTGTTATTCGCGACGATTTCGCGCATGTCTTCCGCCGTGGGGGCCGCTAACAAAGATAAAAGAGTTTTACTCATCGTCGTTTTTCCCGATCCCGAAGGACCGGCTAACAACAATGAATGTTCACCTAAAGCTGTGAGTTTTAAAATTTCTGCCTGACGTTCAGGGAACACCAAATCCAGTCCTGAAAACGGGCGTTCGATTTTATATTCACGCGGAGCCGGTTTAATATGATTCGGTGAGTGGATGTCTTTAAGCTGCAAGATCGTGCTGCGACCAAAGGGCGCTGAGGCCTGCTGAGGTTTCCCCGTCCACACCCAGGCCGCTTCGTTGTCGAACGACTCAAACAAGTCTTCAGGTTCATAGACTTCGCCCCCAAGGCTGAGTTCTCCGTAAACTAAGACCGAGTCTGCCAAAGGCTTTGGAATTTGTTCGCTTTCCCATAACACCCCTAAAGCCACGGCCAACTCCAACCCACGAGAGTTCTTTTTTAAATGGGCCGGTCTAAGGTTCACTAAAATTTGCTGCGCTTTTGGAAAGTCAAAACCTTGCGCGCGTATCGCACTTTTAATGCGATGAATGCTTTCGCGAATGGCTTGATCTGGAAGTCCCAGAAATTGGATTTGGGGAAGTCCCGGAATAAAACTAAGTTCTACTTCTACCGGGACTAAACGATCTTGATCACGAATGAGCGACTGTATTTTCATAGACAATCTGCCAAAGCAAGTTTGCGACTGTGCTTAAAACGAAAAAAAAGAGCCCCTGACTAGGAGCTCTTTCGAGAATCGGACAAAACCAAGTAAACCCGTCTTTACTTTTCGACTTCCTGCATTTGCGAAAGCGGATGATGCTCTTCAATCGTGCGAGTCATCGTGCCCGTTGTAACACTGGTATAAATCTGTGTCGTTTGAATGCTCGCATGACCCAAAAGCATTTGGATCGAACGAAGATCCGCACCACTTTCAAGCAATGCCGTGGCACAACCATGACGGAATCTGTGAGGATTGACCGGCTCTGGGAAACCGGCACGTGTTGACCACGAAGCCAACCAGCGCCACACATCCACGCGCGAAGGTCGATGACCACGATCATTGATCAAGATCGAGGGAGAGTTTTCTTTCACTAATAAAGGACGATGTTCCTTAAGATAGGTCGTCAGATTTTCGGCTAACTTTTCAGTCAAAGGCACCAAACGTTCTTTACTACCTTTACCTAAAACCTTAATCCAACGATCGGTCGGATTAAAATCCACGATATTTAAAGAAATCAATTCAGAAACCCGGCAGCCCAATCCATAAAGAAACAACAAAGTTAACTGATTGCGTGCGGTCTTCGTAGCATCTGCGCCCTCTGCGGCATCAAAAAGCTGCTGGAACTCTTGCGGAGTTAAAACTTTTGGTAAGCCGACCTTTACTTTGGGTGGACGCAGCTCACGAAGTTCTGGGCATTTCATGCCGCGAGTTTCACAAAACTTAAAGTAAGTTCTTAAAGAAGAGATCACCCGCGCTTGAGAACGCGTTGAAAGCTTGTTCTTTTTCATGAACTCGTAAAATCCTGGAATGGATTTACTGGTTTTTCCGTATTCCAGATACAGCTCAAGGTCACGGCGATACGCCATTACTGTATTCTGCGAACGGCCTCGTACATTTTGCAATTCATCAAAGAAGTCGATCCAAAGAGGTAGTTCCATACCCCTATTAGACCCAGACTTTCCTACGAGGGCAACAAATATTATGTACCCAAAAAAGAAAACCCCGCGCTTTCAAGCCCGGGGTCGCTAGATAAATTTACTTTAAAGCCTTAGTAGAAAATCCCGGAAGTTGAGAAAGTTCCAAAGAACTGAGGCGAACATTGGATACCATTCACACGACGGACCGAAACAACACCGTACAAGCCGCGGCCTTGATTCGTTAAGCCCATACCCAATTGGCTTGGCGCTTCGATACTAAGCTCGATGGCCCCCGAAGTCGCGATCAAAGATGGAACTCTTAAGTCCGAACCCATGAAGCCCATTTGGCCGGCGCCATTGCTTTGCAAATAATATGTTCCCGGAGAAATCATACACTGAGAAAGTGGCATTCCCGTTCCTGGCATCACGTCCATCATCGGCTGACGCACTTCCATCGTGCCTTGCAAAGCGATGGGTCCTTGGTACCAATTCCAATTATTTCCTGACGCATTCGGCATCACTTGCGTTGATTGCACAAAAAGCTGCATATCACGCAAGATCATCATGCCGTCCGCGGATTGAGTCGTAAAAGTTGTTAAAACTGCCGGAGAAGTAATTCCATTGCATGAGTAACATCCGCTCGGTGGAATGGGTGTTACCGGGGCGCCGCCGCCTCCGCCGCCATCGTTACCGCACGCAACTAAGGCAATAACCGTTGCCAGCGTTGCTGCGATTCGCGCGAAATGCAATGCTGGAAAACTTAGTGAGTTTACTTTAAGTCTTTCCATTTTCGTCTCCTAGTTAATAATCATAAATCAAAATCTAATACTGCTTCAGCTTGCGCGCCTTTCGGCGCTCCAGCTCTGCCCGCGTCCGCGGATCCGCAGGCCTATTCATTAAATACAGCAGCTTTAGACAAACCGCTGAATTTTCCTAAGTATCTGTAACCGTCACCCGGAACAGCCGATGTTTTGTCGATAATCGAAGTGGCACGGCAGTCATAGGGACCGTTGTAAAGGTACCAGCATTTTCTGTAAGGTGATTGGGGAGCATAACTTTGCGCAAAGTTTTTGTAATAAACTTTACCTGAAAGTGTTCCTGTTCCTTGGCCGTCACCTTGGTTTACGTAGCTATCAAATACTAGGACAATGGCACCATAAGCATCTTGAAAGAAGGCCGCGAAATAGTATTTGCCGCTTAATGTGAACCAGAAGTTATAACCAGCTTCCAATTTTCCTGAATCTTTAAGACCGCTCAATTTAATGTTCGTGCCTGGGTCTGCGGTAAATGTCGGAGCATAGTTTAAGCCCGTATCTGAATACGGCAATTTCACCGTACCTGCGTAATATCCGCCGCCCGCATTTTGTAAGCTGACCGTGATCTTATAATCAGTCGGCGCATTTAACGGATGCAAAGCCACGAAAGAATTGAATTCAGATTGAGATACCGGTTCAAATGTTGCCGTTTGACCTGAAACACCGCCCGTGCCACCGCCGCCAGGACCGTCTGGAGAGATGGGTGTGCCGCGACCGTCATCAAGGATCGGTGGCTGATAAGTTTGTTGCGCATTCATGGTGTTCTTGCCACAGCCTACACCTAGTACGGAAAATGCCGCCAGAAGGACGATCAGTTTTGCGTTGAATGTTTTCATATCAGCCTCTCTTTAAGGAGCCCGGTTTGTTTTAGGGTGCTCCTCACTAGGCTTGTATTGCTATGCCCGTGCCAAGATTCTTCCACCATCCTAAGTGATGAGGATCTTTAAGGATAATGACTCACTCTCAACATGAAACAGCAGGGGTGTTTTCGTCGAAGCTCTGAAAGTGAAGCGCAAAATGGGCACCACTGTCGCATGATGAGACATCAAAAAGTTAGACGAAATAGAATTTATTTAAGATTTTTCATCAAGTTACCGAAATGATTCGTATCAAATTTTAGCGAGGACTTTTGTAATGACTTTGACTGCAACGAATGTATTGATCCTGGGCGCTGTTTTTATGTTTGCGGCCCGCGTTTTTCTAGCATTCTAATATTAGAGCTTTGAAAAAAAATCCCATAGATCCCTAGCGCAGGACCGCTAGCGGATAATAATGCTTTAAAATTTGATTATAGTTCTTTCCGCCCTTACCTAAAGCACGACTTCCCCACTGACAAAGTCCCACTCCATGACCAAAACCTTGTCCTTCAAATAAAAATCGTTCACCAATACGTTTGATTTCAAATAAAGAACTGCGCAAATCCTGAAATCCCAAGAGTTGACGGAAATCATTGACCGACACTGTTTTGCCCTCAGTTTCATTAAACGCCAACCGCACCGCTTTGATACGTTTTTCAGAAGGCACCTTAATCAGATCCAACCCCGAGATATCCGCCACCTTTAAACGACGAGAAAGCTCATCCTTTGAAAGGCTTAACTTCCAATGCGCACTGGGGTTTGTGGGACAAGAACTATCAACGGCCACCCCGGAGCTGGCCGTGGTGCCTGGTCCCCACACGTTTTGGGCGGCCGTGGTCTTACCCCCACAGTCAGAATGAAAATAGGCTTTCAAAACTCGTCCCGTTTGGGCGTATAACTTAATGCCGGAAGTTTCTTTCACCGCTTGCACAGCTTTTTTGATCATCGGATCATTGTTGTCTTCATGCACCACATGACGGAAGACTTGGTCGAGGATGCTGCTTTCTAAGTGAAAGGCCTGAGTCTTACGCTCATTCATCACCGACAGCGCATAGGATCTGGCAGCAACAGCTTGGGCTTTTAATGTTTCCATAGGCCAAGACAAAGGCATTTCGCTCGCCAAAACCCCGACAACATATTCATCTAAAGGCATCACCCCTACGACATCGATTTTATTTTTGCCATTATGGCTTAATAGAACTTTTCCCGGTAAGGTCTGCGCGCCAATACGCAGATCAGATCCTTGTATTAGCAAATATTTTTCTGAAAGCAGACGTTCATTTTCTTGATTATCTAACCGCACGGCCCAGACTTTTTTGCCATCTTTGGTGATGCTCCGTACGTGGGCGTATTTGGTTTGCGGGATCGCGACGGGCAAAATAGTTTGAGCGATATTATGAAAACGCAATGACAGGCCAGAGACTTGGACTTTTTCAATCGTGGTCATCACGCGGACGCGAACTAGATCAGGATTTGCCGGAATTGAACTTTGAGCTTCGGAAGTTAAACTGATCCAAACAATGATGAAACACAAAGAGGCCCAAACCAGTTTCACTGATACTCCGTCCGTAGAGATATGGGGTGACTTAGCGGGACCTCTTGTCCCGCTTTTCTATTAGACCTTTTTTGGGCAAAGGATAAAAGTCTAGTTTTTGTTGTTCAAATCCAGGAACGGTTTAACCATGTCTAACGGTAACGGGAAGATGATGGTGTTGGTCTTATCTCCAGCGATTTCCGTTAAGGTCTGCATATAGGCTAGCTGCAACGCAGAAGGCGATCCTGCTAGAGTGTTCGAGGCCTCTTGAAGTTTCTGGGCACGCTGCACTTCGCCATCTGCACTGATGACTTTCGCACGACGTTCACGCTCGGCTTCCGCTTCACGCGCCATGGCTCTTTGCATTTCTTTAGGCAAATCGATTTGCTTTACTTCCACCATGGTCACTTTGATACCCCAGGCTTCTGTATGTTTATCTAAGATCGCCTGCAAAGCCGCATTGATCTTATCACGGTGCTCAAGCACGTCATCTAAGTGATACTGACCCATCACGGAACGCAATGTGGTTTGCGCCAGCTGTCCGGTAGCAAAGTAATAGTCTTCGATGCGTGTGATCGCTTCTAAAGGCGATACCACTTTAAAGTAAACCACGGCGTTCACTTGCATGCTGACGTTGTCTTTAGTGATAACATCTTGAGGTTGCACGTCCATTGCAATCGTGCGGGTGTCAATTTTGATCATGCGCTCAATAAAAGGAATTAACAAAATCAACCCAGGCCCACGCACGCCAATCGCTTTACCCAGACGTAAAACCACGCCGCGCTCCCAGTCGTTCAAAATTTTCACCATTGAGCTGAGAAGTATCCCGCCGATGACGATGACCGCTATCATAAATTCCATGTTGCTATCTCCTTATTTCACTTTTTTCACATTCAATGTCAGCCCTTGGCGAGCCGTCACGTGAACGCGATCTCCGGTTGTCAAAAAATCTTCTGAAACAAATTTCCAAATTTCGCCCATGATCTGAATCTGGCCACTGTGACCATCTTCATTTACGACGGTGACGACGCCGTCCTTGCTTTGCAGTTCCGTGTCAGTGTCTTGGCTGCGATGGCGCAGAGTTTTTAAAGCAAAATATCCCGCCCCAAAAAAGAAGACAGCTAAAGTTCCCACCACGGCAAAGATCAGGCTTAATGGCAAAGTGTAACCCGTGGTCTGCGCATCAAATAAAAACACACTGCCCACAAAAAGCGCGATCAATCCCCCAATACCTAATGCACCAAAGCTTGTGACAAAAATTTCTAAAATTAAAAATGCCAAGCCCAAAAGAATCAGCGCCAAGCCACCCCAGGCGACATCTAATTTATGAAATGCCACTAGCGACAGCACTAAGCCAATCCCACCAATCACCCCGGGAGCAATCAATCCCGGATGCGTGATTTCAACATACAACAAACCCAAACTTCCCATGAAAAGCAGGTAAGCAAATTCAGGATCCGCCACAAAGCTTAAGATCTTATAACGAAGATCTGGACTGAATTCTTGCAAATCCCCGACCTGAACACTCTGTTCTGTTTTTTCACCCAGCTTCACCGCGCGGCCTTGAGCTTTAAGTAAAAATTCTTGTTCATTGGCTGGCAAAATATCCAAAGCTTTCAGTTTAAAGGCCTCTTCACTGCTAAGGGCTTTGGCTTCCGTGACGATGTCACGGGAAAACTCCACACTGCGATTGCGGATTTTGGTCACACCTTCCATCCAACTAACTGTGTCGTTGATAAGTTTTTTTCTTAAGTCCTCGGACATTTCGCCACCCGTACCTAATATCGGTGTCGCCGCACCGATATTCGTCGCTGGCAATCCGCCGTTGACGTGGCATGCTTGCAAAATGATCGCACCTGCACTGCCCGCGTGGCCGCCGCTGGGCGTGATCAAACATAAATACGGAATCGGTGAAGCCAAAATTCTTTCAACAATAAGGCGTGTGCTTTGCAAACTGCCACCTGGCGTATTCATACGCACATAGATCGAGTCGCATTTTTCTTCTAAAGCCTTTTTCTCTGCTCTTTCTAAATAATCTGACGTCGAGGCGGTGATCGCTTCTTGGATAGTGACTGACAAGGTGCACGCCGCGTGGGCTGAGATCGTCGTAAGACAAAGAAGAAGTGTTAAAAGAACTATCTTCATAAACCCAACTCCTTCATCACTTTTTGCAAGTCATTCCACACGACTTTTTTAGCCCCGGCATCTTCTAGCAAATACGAAGGGCTATAGGTCTCAATCCAGTGCCCCGGACCTTTAAAAATAAATTCGCCTAGATCTTTTGGAAAAGAGCTGAACACGACAACGACTTTACCTTCACACAACTTGGCAAGTTCACTGGGAAGTAAAGAGCGATCATCCACCGTGCAATCAAGTTCAAGCACTTGAATGTTCTTAAGCTTCATCGCCGTTTTCATTTTACCGAAAAGGTCTTGAACCTCTGGCAAGAAAAGACTTTCTTTGGCTTGAGTTAAGATATTTAGAAACACCAGTTCATAATGCTGAAACTCTGTCGGCTGAAAAGGCCCCTGCGGTCCGTAAAACTGGGTCCCAAGAGGCTCTTGATCTGACTTCGGCAACATGACGCTTTGAAGACCCAAAACATCTTGCAAGTACTGGATATAGTCTTTCATGGCGGCATCTTATCTTAGACTAAGAGCGTGATACCATTAAAACCCACCCTAATGCGCCGCACATGCCTAGATCATGGTCAAGATTTTCTCAAGCTGAGACGCTCTTCGGCCGAAGAGTTAGCATGAGGAGGACGCTGTGGAAGTATTTAGGTTCAGTATTATTTCCCAAGAAGAAATGGAAAAACGCGAAGGGTTTCGCAAATCCGTGAACTGTTGTCCTCAGTGCCATGAGGACATGGAATTTTCTTATCAACAAGATCCACAGTTTGCTGTTCTACAAGAAGACGCCAACTGCCCGAACTGTCTTTATAAACCTGAAGTCAGCCGTCATCGCGTGAACTAATTCATCATGGGAACTGAGCGGAGGATTTTTTAATTTCCTCCCCCACGGGTTCTAGGACCGAACCGAAATGCTTATTTAGAAAGCTTTCAATGATCGCGTATTGAGCCATCGTATTTTCAGGCTTTCGGGTCCCATGCCCTTCATCCGGAAAAAGCACATAGTCGACCGGAATTTTTTTTGCTCTCATTGCATTCACGATCTGGTCCGCCTCAGCTTGCTTAACTCGCTGATCATTAGCACCTTGAATAATTAATAAAGGCTTTTTGATTTTTTCGACATGTGTTAGCGGAGAGTTTTCCGCCAAGATCTTACGCCCCTCTTCTGTGCGTGGATCACCCACGCGTCGATACAATGTCGTTTTAAAGCTTTCCCAGTAAACCGGTGTACTCTCTAAAAGGGTGAATAAGTTTGATGGACCGACGATGTCCACACCAGCAGCAAAATAATCGGGCGTGGTGGTTAAGGCTGCCAATGTCGCATACCCCCCATAAGATCCGCCCATAATGATTATCTTATCTCTATCACAAAGACCTTGCGCTAACGCCCACTCGCACGCATCAATGAGATCATCATGCATCGTCTTGGACCACTGCATGTCCGCTTTGTTGACGAAATCTTTTCCAAATCCCGTACTTCCTCGAAAATTCACCGACAATGCATTGTATCCGCGATTCGCTAACCACTGATGTTCAGGGTCAAAACGCAAATCATCTCGTGACCACGGACCTCCGTGGACCGTTAATACCAATGCTCGTAAGGAATTATCTTTGGCTTTAGTAAGATAGCTCACAAGATTTAATCCATCGCGTGACTTGATGACCACCGATTCAGTACGGTGGAGCTCGGAAGCATAAGCTTCCAGTTTTTCACGAATTAGAATTGGCTCGCTTAATTCATCCCTTTTGCATTCGTAAAAATAATATCTTGGTGCTTGGCCACTGTCTTCGGTGAAAAGCAACCAGGTGTCATCATCAAAACTTTTTGAAACGATTTTAAATCCACATCCCAGTTTGGCTTGCAGTTTTATATAGCTAGCTTCAAAGGCGGCACTCAAGAAAACCACCTCTTTTTTATCGTACTCGAGAAATGCGGCTAAAGGCATTTTCGATTTAGAATCCATAAGCAGGCTATTTACGTCCGCCAAATCGGAAGAGGCCAGGACTTCGGATGTTTTACTGGGAATATTATATTTTATAAGAGCAGCCGTATTTCTGCCTGCACTTTCTAAAGAATAAAGATTATCTCCAGAGGCATCGAACTGAAGAAAATAGGTCGCCATATTGTCTTCAAACGAAATTTTTTTGAAAAATTCAAATTTTCCTGAATCTGAATTCAACAAATAGACATCGTCACTCGCATCCGGAAGATTTTTAATGGCAAGTCGAATTTTAAGATGAAGATCCGTCAAGGTGTAAGAAAAATTTTGATCATTCTGAAAAACCATCTTCTTTTCTTTGGTTTTCAGATCTACTAAATAATTATCAAAGTAACGAGGATCTCGTTCGTTAGTTAAGATCAAAACCTTATCGGGGTGTAAATATGAGACATTGGATATACCTGTGGTGTAAGTTCCAGGTTTTGTGATCTCAGTCACTTCAAGGGTTTTTACATTAACTGAATACAGGCCGAAGTTTTCATCACCCAATTTATCTTGCATATATAAAATGATGTCGTTGGCATAGGGCCATTCAAATGTGAATATCCCGCGCCCCTTATCTTGAGTTACGGCGCGGGCTGAATCCGGGCGCCCCTTTTCCTGTACGAACACATTCATGACACCGTTATAGGGAGCCAAATAAGCGACGTATTTACCGTCCAAACTTAAACGCACCATGGATTTATCAACCGGACCAAAAAACTCGCGTCGTGGAACTAAGGACATGCAAACTCCCCTCTTGGAAGAATCATCCTCGCAAAGATCTGAGCCCCTTGGCAAGACCGATCATGCCAAGGCCGATGGCCGCAACAAAAAGGGCGATCGAAGACGAACTAAAGCGCGCCAGCGCGCCCCAGGTGACGGCCCCCATGGTCATGCCGGCGTAAAACACGCACATAAAAACACCGAGCATGGTCGATTTTAAATGGGACTTCCCCGTGACTTGGCGCGAGCTCATGTTCATCAGTGTCGCTAGCACAATCCATCCCGTCCCACCAAAGAACATCGCTGCACACATGAGATAGTAATTAGGAGCGGTTGAAAGTAAAAAAACACCCACTGCATACACGATGTAAGAACCTGCCAAGGACTGATTTGTTTTTTCTGGCGCCATCACTCGATCGGACATCAAAGCACTGACACAAGCACCCAATCCGAAAAATGCTAAAAGAGACCCGTATTGCAAAGAGCTTAACGACAGCTCCACCCGGCCGCGCATCGGGTAAAGAGCCCACAACGAGGATGCAAAAAAAGTGACAAAGAAAATTTCAAGCCACAGTTTTAAATTGTGCAAAGAGAATAACGGCACCCAATCTTCCGGCACAATGCGTGCGGTTTCTTTATTTTCAACTTGTTCCGGTATCGGCCAACGTAAGAAAAATAGAATCAAACCTAAAAAAGACAGGGCGTTAAAGAGAAAAGCGCTCTGCGCCCCAAAAGCACTTAAAAGTCCTCCCCCCATCGTGGGACCCAAAACACGGGTGATGTTAATACCCATGTAATACACAAGCACGGCCTGAGCTTGTTGGTGATGGGGAACAAGATCCGTCAAAACACTTTGAAAAGCGGGATTGGTCATGGCGTAGCCAACCCCCATGCATAGCGACAAAACCAAAAGACTTAATTCGGTAAGCTGATTCTGCCACACCAAATACCCTAATAGAGTGGCCGAACAAAACATTAAAATCTGCGCCGTCAAAAGAACACCCCGACGATGCCCTAAATCGGCGACATATCCCGCAGGGATACTTAAAAACACAATCGGCAAATTGGTGGCAAAACTAAGAAGCGCGATGACTAAAGGCGAAGTATTCAGATGAGTCATCATCCAACCCGCCGCCACGTCTTGAATCCACGTTCCTAAGTTCGATAAAAAAGCACAGATCCAAAAGGATCGATAAAGATTTAACTTTAAGGGGGACCAGACTGAGTCTTTCATACCTTCAATCTTCGCGTGATCTTACCTAATAAATCTTTGGCTTGCGGTAATTGCAAAGCAAGGCCTAAGGCAAAATAACAGATTCCATAAACAGAAAGTGCGACCACGGCTTTCACGATGATATGCCAGTGGATGGGCACTAGACCATGCCCCACGGCAAATCCCGCCGCCGCCCCCAAAAATGCAATCAGCCACACCTTGCCTTGAAACTTGACAGGCAAACCGGTGACGCCGATTTTTTTATTTAAAGATCGACGAAGAAAATAAAACTCAATCCAACCCGCAAGCCCCGAAGACGCCGTCAAGCCCGCCGTTCCCCAACGAGCATCTAATCCCAACATCGGCGGAACGTAGAACGCAAATAAGATTCCCAAAAGTGTTGTTAAGGTCACGCGTACGATCGCAAATTTTAACGGTGTGCGCGTATCTTTAAGCGAATAAAAAGTCGAAGAATAAAGACGCCCTAAGGTGGACGCCAGCAAACCCACGGCGGAACCCGCCAACACAATCCAAACATAGCGCGTGCTATCGGCTTGGAATTCACCGGTTTGAAAAACCGCACCCACAATAAAGTCACCCAAAACCAAAAATGCCACCACCGAGGGAATCACAAAAAAAGCAATTTGCTGCAACCCACGATTAAGGCGTGTCTGTAAATACCCTTTCACTTCTTCTTCTGAGCCTGTGGCTTGCGACATCGCGGGCAGCTCGGCCACCGAAACACTCATCCCAAAAAGACTGACCGGCAAAAGATATAAGGTCTGCGCATAAGCCAAAGCCGAAACCGCCCCCGTGGGCAGCAAGCTGGCTAAGACGTTATCGATATAAGCACTGATCTGCACCACACCGCGGGACACAACACCCGGAATAAAGTTTTTAATGACGATCTGCACGTCCTTGATTTTGGTATTCAGCGATGGACGCACTTTGCCTGCCAAACGCAACGCCGAGGGCAACTGAATTAAAAACTGCAAAAGACTTCCCGCCACCAGGCCCCAAGAAACCGTGATCGCTAAATTGAACTGATCTTGACGAGGTCCCCAAGCAATAAGAGTGGCAATGATCGCGACATTCCAAATAACCGGTGCCACATAAGAAAGAAAAAAGCGGCGATGCGAATTTAAAATTCCCAAACACCAAGCGGACATAACAAGAAAGCCCGTGCCTGGAAAAAGGATCTGCACTATTTGAATTGTCAGTTGCCTTTTTTCCCCTTCAAAACCGGGAGCAATCAAATCAATCATCAAAGGTGTGGCAAACACCCCCATGATGACTAAAAAACTTGTGGTCAAAAACAACAAACTGCCGACAACCGAAGCCACTCGCGCGGCATCTTCGTCATGCTTTTTTGCTAAAAGCTGAGCGTACACCGGGATGAAACTTGCCGACAAAACACCTTCACCAAAAAGATTTTGCAAAAAATTAGGGATTTTTAAAGCGGCCTTAAAAGCATCACCGGCGTCCGAGTTTCCAAAGAAATGAGCAAAGATGCGCTCACGGACAAGCCCCGCAATACGGCTTAAGAAAATTCCTAGACCCACGAGCAAGGCATGACTTTTCACTCTTTAACCCTCTAAGACTCTTTACGATTCTTCGGCAACCGTTTCGTCTTCGTCACTTTCGTTCATTTGCAGCAAGATGCGTTCTGCCAAGACTCGGTTAAAGCCTTTTAATTGCGCAATTTCTTCAGGTGCTGCCATCTTGATTTCATCAACAGACTTGAAGTGAGTCAAAAGAGTTTTCTTTCTTTTTTCACCTAAGCCTATCACATAATCAAGTTCACTCTCTAAACTGGTATTTTCACGCAGTTTACGGTGATAAGTGATGGCAAAACGATGGGCCTCATCCCGAATGCCGCTTAAGATATATAATGCTTCGGCATTGTGCTTAAAGATCACCGGATTCGCCCTTCCCGGCAGGAAGAATCTTTCTTCCGTGCTTTCCACAATCGCTTTTTGGAAATCACTTTCGGTGCGTGCTTTGGCTAACCCGACCACTGGGATATCTTGACGACCGATTTCTTTTAAAATTTTCATGGCCTGGGACAATTGTCCCTTACCACCATCGATCACCACTAACTGCGGATCTTCGTATTCGGTGTGCTTAAACCTTCGACTTAGAACCTCATACATCGAGGCAAAGTCATCAATTCCCGTCACGGTTTTAATTTTATAACGACGATAGTGTTCTTTGGCGGGCACGCCGTCTTCAAAAACCACTTGCGAAGCAACGGTTTCAGCGCCTTGGAACGTGGAGATATCATAACACTCAATCCGGCGGGGAATGTCCGCCAAACCGAAGCGCTCTTTGATTTCTTCTAGGCCGCGGCGTTTTTCTTCGGATTTAGAGACATATTTCACGAAATGCGATTTCGCGTTTTCGTTTGCCATATCGACCAAGTTACGACCGCGTTCGTCCGTGGCGAATCGGACGGTCACCTTGTTGCCGGAGCGTTCATGCAGAACTTCACCCATCAATTTTGACAAATCTTGTCCGATATCTAATGGCAATAACACTTCATCCGGGATGAAGTTGTCTACGTAATATTGATTTAAGAAATCCACCAACCACTCTCGAGAGTCTTCGTTGATATCATTCGGATCAAAGTGCGGCAAATAATGCGATCGGGTCCCGATCACCCTTCCCGCGCGCACGTGGACAGTTTCAATCAAGCAACCCCGCTCATCGCCAAAAAACCCAACGGCATCTTGGTCTTTTTCCGAGGTGTCGTTGATGACCGCCTGTTTTTGCATAATAGACTTCACGGCCTCGATCGAATCGCGCAAGCGCGCGGCGACTTCAAATTTTTCTTCTTCGGCAGCTAGGCGCATTTTTTCGGTCATCGCTTTAATGACTTTACGACTTTGTCCTTTAAGGAAAAGTTTTGCGCCTTCCACCTCAAGTTTATAGTCTTCTTGCGAGATATAACTGACACACGGGGCCGTGCAACGCCCGATCTGATAAGTCATGCACGGACGCTGGCGCGTATTAAACATCGTATCGTTGCAGTCGCGAATTTTGAAAGTTCTATTTAAAAACTTAATCGTCCCGTGAACCGCAAAGCCTGACGTATAAGGACCAAAATAAAGTGACCCGTCCTTTTTCACTTTGCGAGCTAAATACAAGCGTGGGTATTCATCCCCCCAAGAAAAACGAATGTAAGGATAAGCCTTATCATCCCGCAGGCGGATGTTATATTTAGGGCGATGCTTTTTAATCAGCGAAGCCTCTAAAAGAAAGGCCTCCACTTCGGTTTTGGTCAGGATGTATTCGACTTCCATGATGTTTTGCACCAGAAGTCGAGTTTTGGGCGAGTGTCCGTTAGAATCTGAAAAGTAACTGCGAACGCGGTTGCGCAAGTTTTTTGCTTTGCCGATATAGATAATCTTATCGGCTAAGTTTTTCATGATGTACACCCCACTTTGCGTGGGGAACTCACGAACCTTGTCGCGCACCTCTTCGAACTTACTTGAGGCCATCCTTGACGACCTCCGCTGAGTCCTTTTCACCCTCTCCGCTTCTTACGGAAAGCTCTAAAATTTGCAATCGTTTGATCTCATCCCGAATCTTCGCGGCTTCTTCAAACTCTAAGTTCGCCGAATATTCTTTCATCTGAGCTCGCAGCTTATCGATTTCTTTTTGAATCTTATCCGGGGCTTCAGCAAATTTATTGCGTAAAGCCGCCTTTTTATTTTCCCCTTGAAGCACCGTCGCCGACAACGTCCCGTCAAAAACTTCGCCCAAACCTTCGCGGATTTTTTTGCGAATGGTTTGTGGTGTGATACCGTTAGCCTCATTGTATTCCATTTGAATACGACGACGACGCTCGGTTTCGCCCATGGCTTTTTCCATGCTTTCTGTGATGGTGTCCGCGTATAAAATCACCCGGCCGTTAATGTTACGGGCCGCGCGACCAATGGTTTGGATCAGCGATCTTTCGGAACGCAAGAAACCCTCTTTATCGGCATCCGTGATACCGACCAAGCTGACTTCCGGAATATCTAAACCTTCCCGCAGCAAGTTGATCCCCACTAAGACGTCAAACACCCCTAAACGCAAATCACGTAAGATTTCGGTGCGTTCCATGGTCTGCACTTCACTGTGCAGGTATTTCACTTTGATGCCCAAGTTTTCATAATATTCGGTTAAGTCTTCCGCAGAACGTTTGGTTAACGTCGTAATCAATACACGTTCTTCTTTAGCAATACGATCGCGGATTTCTTTTAAAAGATCATCAACTTGATGTTTTACCGGACGCACTTCCACAACCGGATCAATCAAGCCTGTTGGGCGAATGATCTGCTCAACAATAATACCTTCAGATTTTTGCAGCTCGTAATTTCCCGGTGTCGCGGAAACGTAAACGATCTTATCCATCATCGATTCAAACTCTTGAAAATTTAAAGGACGATTGTCTAAGGCTGATGGCAAACGGAAGCCGTGCTCCACCAAAGTCATTTTACGTGCGCGGTCCCCCCGGTACATCCCGCCAATTTGTGGAATCGTGACATGGGACTCATCCACGAAAGTGATAAACTCTTTAGGGAAATATTCTAACAAGGTCGGAGGTGGCTCCCCCGGCCCACGCCCTGTCATGTGGCGCGAATAGTTTTCAATCCCTTGGCAAAAACCCATTTGCTCCATCATCTCAATATCGTAATACGTTCTTTGCTCTAACCTTTGAGCTTCTAAGAACTTCATGTCGCGATTGAGTTCCACCAATCGTTCCCGCAGTTCCTCTTGAATGGTGCGAATGGCGCGCTTTAAGTTGTCATCACTAGTAACGTGGTGACTTCCCGGATACACGGCAATCTGATCAAGCTCTTCTAAAACCTGCCCCGTTAACGGATCAATCCACGACAGGCGTTCGATATAATCACCAAAAAATTCAACGCGAATGGCACGACTGTCTTCATAGGCCGGAAAGATTTCCACATTGTCCCCGCGCACACGCACGGTTCCACGCGAAAAGTCGACGTTATTTCGTTGATACTGAATTCGAATCAATTCGCGCAAAAGATGATCGCGTTTAACCTCGGTGTTGGCGACGATTTGAATCATCATGCCTTCATAGGCTTCCGGCGAACCCAAACCATAAATACAAGACACGGAGCTCACGATAATCACATCGCGACGATCAAATAAAGACCGGGTCGCGGAATGGCGCATGCGATCGATTTGTTCATTGATCGCCGAATCTTTTTCAATATAGGTGTCGGTGGAAGGAATGTAAGCTTCCGGTTGGTAGTAATCATAATAACTGACAAAGTATTCAACGGCGTTGTGCGGGAAAAGTTCTTTAAACTCGGCATAGAGTTGAGCCGCTAAAGTTTTATTCGGAGCCAACACCAACGCGGGCTGATTCAAACGCGCAATAGTATGCGCCATGGAAAAAGTTTTTCCTGAACCGGTCACACCTAAAAGCGTTTGGTGTTTTAAACCGGCGTCAAAATTTTCCATGATTTGTTCAATGGCTTTTGGCTGATCGCCAGAAGGTTTGAACTCGGACACTAGCTGGAAGTTTTTCTTAAAAGAAGCCATCCCTTCGAGTGTAGCACCAAAACTAAAAAGGTGCCTGGCTCTTTTTTGGGTCTATGCCGCGTCATTCTTAAGTCGGGCTCGTGGTGGGACTCCCTTTTTGAGTCCTGACATGTTTAAATTCGGCCATGAAATTAGCAAAACGCCTTAGCTTAGTTATAATTTCGGTTATTTTGATCGGTTCGATCGGGATTTATTTATTTTTACGACAATCCCTCGCGCCCATGGACGGCGAGCTTAAACTTGAAGGACTTTCGCAAAAAGTCATGGTCACTCGCGATGCCCACGGAATTCCGCATATCAAAGCCGAATCTAAGCTAGACGCCTTGCGAGCTTTGGGTTTTGTGATGGCCAGCGAGCGACTTTTTCAGATGGAATTATCTCGACGCCTGACCCAAGGTCGCCTGTCAGAAATTTTCGGCAACGTCGCCCTGCCCTCGGATAAACTTTATCGCAGTTTGATGCTTCGCCGTTCGGCCGAGCGCATTGTTCAGCACCTTAAAGACACCCATCAATTCGATGAGCAGATCTGGAAAGAGATGGAAGCTTACTTTGACGGCATCAACCAGTACGTGCGCACTCAAAAGCCGCCTTATGAATTTGCGCTTTTAGGAATGAAGCCCGAAGAGTTTGTCCCGATGGATGCGTATATCTTAGCCGGACACATGTCTTATGTTTTCGGTATCGCCTTAAAGGCCGATCCGCTCATGACCGAACTTTCTAAAAAACTATCACCGGAAAAATTCCAAGCTTTGCGTGCTGACATGTTAAACCATGACGCGAAAACAACGGCCAAAGTCAACGCCCGCGTTGAAACGGCCCTGGCGCAGATTGATTTTTTAAATTTGCCTCACTTTGAAGGGTCCAATTCTTGGTTGATCGCTCCTTTCAGGTCGGCATCAGGGAAAAGTATTTTCGCCAATGACCCTCACATTGGATTTTCCAATCCTTCTATTTGGGTGGAAGCGCATATTCAAACCCCGGAATTTGAATTGTACGGCCATTACCTGCCCCTCATTCCTTTTGCAGTCCTAGGCCACACTCGTCACCATGCTTGGGGATTTACGATGTCCGTAGTGGATGACATGGATCTTTATCACGAGACCTTAGATCTTAAAAATAAGACCGTCGTGTTTAAAGGCAAGCCGCAAGCTTATGAAGAATGGCAAGAGATTATAAAAGTAAAAAACGAGCCGGATGTCGTCTTAGATATGATTGAAACACCTCACGGTCCGGTCATGAATCACTCCCTTGAAACCAAAGATCTGAGTCTGAAATGGGCCTTTCATTCTAAAACCAATGACTTGATTCAAACCGTGCGCAACATGGCCGAAGCAAAAACGATGGCCGAATTTGAAAAGCCTTTACAGCGTGTCACTGCCCCGGGCCTGAACGTCATGTACGCGGATGCCGAAAACATTGCTTGGTGGATGATTGGCGATATTGCACTTAAGAAAAACCCAAACTCAGATCTTATTTTAGATGGTGCTAGCGGCAATGATGAATATATCAAAGTCTTGCCATGGAAAGAACATCCCCATCAGGTCAATCCCGCAAGTGGTGTCATCATCACGGCAAACTCGCGTCCTGATTCTTTTCCCGCCGGCATCAGAGGCGATTGGCAACCTGAGGACCGCTTCCAAACCATCACTAAACTTTTAGCCGAAAAACAAATCTGGTCCGCCGAAGAGTTTAAAAAAATACAAAGCTTGAACTTTAATAGCAACGCCGCTTCGATCCGCGGAATTTTATTAGAAGAACTTAAACTGAACGCCGAAGAACAAGAAGAATACAAAGACGTGATCTCAGCCTTCAAAAGCTGGGACCTGCATTCAAATATCGACTCCCAAGGGGCGGCGATCTTTCATCTTTGGTGTGCGAGCGCCATGCGCGTGATCTTAAAAGACCTCACGCAAGCCGAAAGAGACATTTATCTTATGGGCGCGGCCCCTTGGACCGCGTTTAAAAGAATTCTTTTTAATGCCGACTCTGCGTGGTTTGAAGAAATAAATCGCAGCCAAACTGTGACCCAAGCCTTTCGCGATATGATGGCACAATTCCCGCGAATTCCAGTCTGGGGAGAACTGCACACCATTGAATTTTATCACCCCCTAGGTCGTATGAAGCCCTTAGATAAAATATTTAACGTCGGCCCCTACCCGGCCCCGGGGGCGTATAACGAAATTAATAACAACAAATATTGGTCTTTTGCGGGAGCTGACTTTAAGGTCACGGCGGGCGCCTCCACGCGCCGAATTATTGACATGGCTCATCCAGAAAAAAGCTTCGGGGTGAACCCCATAGGAATTTCCGGTCACATCCTTTCCCCCTTCCGAGCAGACCAAGTCCAGCTTTTCCTTAAAGGCGAATATCGTGACCAGTTGATGGACGATAAAGACATCCAAAACGCAAAAACCCACGAACTCGTTTTGACACCATTGTAGTTCGTCAAAAGTTATCTTTGTATGATCACAGTCTTTCCCCAAAGCCTCAGGATTTTTGCGCAAGACTGTGCCACGCTTAAATGAAGCACGCGGGAGGCTCGTTTATGCTAAAACATTTTTTTTGGATCTTAGCGGCTGCGACTCTTTTAACTTCTTTCGCACAAGCTTATCCACGCATCGGAGATAAAGTTCAATGGAAGGGTTCGTTACAGTTAAAAAGCGGCGATTCTTCGCCCGTCCATATCACGAAAGAAGTTGTTAGCTATGACGAAGCCACCAAAAAATGGCGTGTGAAGTACGTGGCAAGCGTGGGTGACAAAATCACCACCGAATTTATTGAAACCGCAGACCTTTATTCCCCAGAAAAACATAAAAAAATGATCTCTGGCTGCCTTGATCAAGGCGGAAAATTAGAAGACGTAGCAACTTCTATCGGTAAATATCAAACCTGCAAATTGACCACGCAAACGGCTAGCGGCATGACCGTGGACAAATGGTGGGGAGATATCCCTTTTGGCGTTGTTAGCCGAAATACACGTGACAGTGCCGAGGTCGAAACCCCGGACTTAAATGCAATTGCCCGGGATCTTTAAATTATTTAGTGACTTCCCAATGCGTCCCCGTGGCAGAGTCACTGACACTGATACCCATATTCACTAGCTTATCGCGATATTCATCGGATTTGGCAAAATCCTTGGCTTCGCGAACCTTGGTGCGTTCGGCAACCAAAGCATCCACGACCGAGCGTTCGATGTTTAGTTTTTTAAGAAGCATATCATCAAGCTTGATCAAAAACTCTTGAGCGGGCTCTTGGAACAAAGACAACATCGCGCCAAATTTATTCATAAACTGCATGAATGAATAAGATTTTGCCTGCAAGGTGGGGTTTGCCTTTAAACCACGACGGACTTGGTTGTTAAACTGACGAATCACCTCAAACATGGAAGCAAAAGCCTCGGGCGTGCCGAAGTCATCATTCATCGCCGTTTCAATTTTCGTCCAAGCCTCGCCGGTGATTTTATCAAACGCCGGGTCCCCAGCTTTAACATCGGCCGTTAAATAAGTCTGCGCTGCGGCCATTGAAGAATACACGCGCGCCAATCCTGACACCGCACGATCCACCGCCGCGTCACTAAAATCACTGACCGTGCGATAGTGGACCGACAAGATCATCCATTTATAGATTTCCGCATTATACATCTCTAAGAATTCGCGCATCGAGATGATATTACCTAAAGACTTAGACATTTTTTGTGAACCAAAGTTCAGCATATTCCAATGCACCCAGTATTTAACGAACTGTTTGCCCGAGCAGCCTTCACTTTGCGCAATTTCATTTTCATGATGCGGGAACAGTAAATCCATCCCACCACCATGGATATCAATCTGATCACCAAAGATTTTTTGGATCATCGCGGAACATTCAATATGCCATCCCGGACGCCCCGGCCCCCAAGGAGATGGCCAAGAAACTTCGCCCGGTTTTGCCGATTTCCAAAGTGCAAAATCAAAAGGATTGCGCTTGCGATCATCGACATCGATGCGATTGCCGGCTTGTTGGTCTTCGGTATGACGCCCACTCAGTTTCCCATAGCCCGCAAAAGAATCGATGGCATAATTCACGTCCCCTTGGACTTCATAGGCTTTTTTCTTGCCGATAAGGTCTGCCACCATCGCCACGATGTTATCCATACTTTCGGTGACCTTAGGGTTCATGTCGTGTGGACGAAGACCTAAGTTTTTAAAATCAGTTTTGTATTCGGCGATGTATTTTTCCGCTAAGTCGCCAGCAGCCATACCACGCTCATTGGCACGCGTGATGATTTTATCATCCACGTCGGTGAAGTTCAGGGCGTACTTGACAGTGAAGCCCGAATGTTCAAGCCAGTTGCGCAAAAGATTAAAGAACACCACACCACGAAAATTCCCGATGTGCAAAAAATCGTAAACCGTCGGACCGCAGACATACATCGTCACGTGTCCTGGCTTTAACGGCACAAACTCTTCAGTTTTACGAGTCAGGGTGTTGTAGATCTTTAGTGACATGTTTAAAATCCTTTACGTTTTCGCCAGCGCTTGCTCTGCACGCGCAATCAAAGACGATTTCTTAATCAAGGGAACTAAGATTTTTAACTCTGTTCCGTGCGGTTTGCCGATCACGGCCACACGAATCGGCATGAAAAGGTTTTTCCCCTTAGCACCCGTTTTATCTTTCACCATGTCTTGAACTTTTAAAAACTCTTCTTCGGTCAAATAATCGGTCGGATGAGCCGCGATCAAATCGCGCCAAGCCGTCAAAACTGCTTTTGTTGGCTCCCATTTCAAAGTTTCATCCGACTCTGGCAAGATTTGATAAGCGCTGTCGTCAATCGGGCGATATAAAGCCACCGCATCCGCAAGGGTCTCCATAGCGACTTTAAAAACTTCCACCGATTTCTGCTGCCAAGCAGGATCATTAGGCAGATTCAATTTTTCTTTTTTTAAGAACGGCTCTACCTGCTTCCAAAGCTCTGCACTTGGCAGAGCTCGCAGATGAACGGAATTCATCCATTTAAACTTCACCCGGTCAAAGATCGCACCGGACGGATTTAAACGGCTGATATCAAAAGCTTTGATCATGTCGTCCACGGAAAGAATTTCTTTTTCTTCCGGATGCGACCAACCCAATAACGCCACGTAATTTAATACCGCGGAATTCAGGTAACCTTCTTCTTTTAAGATACCGCAAGCCACGGCACCTTTTCTTTTGGATAACTTTTGACGGTCTTCATCTAAGATCAAGGAAATGTGACCGAATTGTGGCGCCTGCCAACCCAAACCTTGATAGATCATTAACTGACGCAAAGTATTTGGCAGATGTTCTTCGGCACGGAAGACATGGCTCATTTTCATTAGGTAATCATCCACCACGCAGCAGAAGTTGTAAACGGGCATCCCCCCAGAGCGAAGAAGTACGAAATCGCCGACCATGTCTGACGGAAATTTGACTTCCCCGCGAACGAGGTCGTGCAAGATATAATCCTTTTGCAAACCTTTGGTTTTAAAACGAACGACCGCGTTGTTGCCGGCTTTAATGTGCTCTAAAGCTTTTTCTAAAGACCAATCTTGGTAAGGTGAGTTCACATGGAAGTTGCCTTGAGCTTTGTTGGCTTCGCGTTGCTTTTCAATGTCTTCATCCGTCAAAAAGCAGTAATAAGCCTTGCCGTCTTTTAGCAGTTGATCGGCGTATTTTTTGTAAATATCTAAGCGCTCACTTTGACGATAAGGACCATAAGGGCCCACGTCTTTTAACGTGACGGGATCAACACCTTCATCCCAGTTTAAGCCCAACCAAACAAGGTCATCCACGACCCCACGCAAGGATTCTTCGGTCGAACGAGCCTCATCGGTATCTTCAATGCGCAAGATAAACTTGCCGCCATTTTTTTTTGCGAAAAGGTAATTGTAAAGGGCGGTTCTTGCTCCACCAACGTGAAGGTAGCCTGTTGGAGAGGGCGCAAAGCGAACGCGAACTTCGGATGAAGAATTTGAGGTCATAATGGGCTCCGGAAAATAAAAAAGCCTGATCGAAATCAGGCTTTTAACTTAGTATGAATTTTATCAGACGTCTATGGCGATTAGCCGGTGATTCCGAAGATGGCTTTGACCTCTTCTTCTTTGAAAAGCTCTTCTTGGCTGGTTGCCAAAGTAAGCTCTTTTAAAAGAAGGCTGCGAGCCGAATCAAGCATCTTGCGTTCGCCAAACGAAAGCTCTTTATCGGCTTTCAAAAGGAATAAATCGCGTAAAACTTCAGCAATCTCAAAAACCGAACCCGTTTTAATCTTTTCCATGTATTCACGGTAACGACGGTTCCAAGTTTGGTTATCAATTTTGATGTCTTTTTCTTTTAAGATCGAGACCACTCGAGAAGCTTCTGTTTTAGAAATGATTGGACGAAGGCCCGCTGACTTAACATTTGTTGTGGGAATCATGATTTTAAGGCCGGTGTCCACTAGCTGCATGTTATAAAATGTGGTTTTTGTTCCCAACATTTCTTTCGTTTCAATGGAAACGACTTTAACGACACCATAGCCAGGATAAACTGCGTTATCGCCTACAGAGAACGTTAGCATCAAGGACCTCCCCAGAAATTGGACAGAGAAACAACCTCGATACTTCTATCAAATCTGACGCGAGTTATCAAACGGGAGCGGCGCGTAAGGAAAAGATTTCAAGGGAAATTCAAAATAAAAAGGCCCGGGTTTCCCCGAGCCTTTGATAAATGAATTCAAGCACTTAGGCCTTATTTGGCCGTATACACCAAGGCGTAAGCTTGAGCACCATTCTTACCTTGAGGGATCTTGTTACCTTTTACAGACAACTTATAAGTGCCCGCTGCAAGGTTTGAAAGCTCAATCATCTCAAGATTGTTGATGTGATCGTTCATACTGATTTGCTGACCCGACGGAGTCGTCAAAACCAAATCCAAATCATTTACTAACGCAAGGGCCGCATTTGAGGAACCCGGAGCATCTGTCCAAACAAGGTTTGCGTAAAGTGAGCCATTATTGCCTACTGTGACTTGGTAAGACACCTCAGCACCTTGAGCAACGCCGGTTGTGTTGTCGATGAAAACCGTTTGCGGACCCAAGTTTGCAATCGCCGATACGTCTACGCGGCCGTAACCTTCGTCTGAATTTGGACGACGAGTGAGGATCTCTTGACCACGAGCCGCACCGATTTCACCGAATTGACCTGGGAACATATCCACCGCCGTGTGAATCATTGTCGCTTTCATCAAAGCCGCAGAAGGATTCGCGATGCCGATTTTTTCTTGCAGAACTTGGCGAGCCACGGCGGCCGCACCAGCGGTCAATGGTGTTGCCATCGACGTCCCACCAGACCAAGCGTAATCCGCGTTGTAAGCACCCCACAACTCAGAAGCACCTTTAACTTGCGAACGAACGCTCAAGATATTTGTTCCTGGAGCTACGATATCTGGCTTCGTACGACCATCGGCTGTAGGTCCCCGAGACGAGAACATCGCAAGACCATTTTCGTTATTAGAGATGTAGTCGCTGTTGATTGGATCCACAGGCCATTCATCTTTGGCAGAACGAAGTTTATTGATCTGAACTTGGATACCACCCGATTTTGTGACGTTTTCAGAAGCGCCCACCGTCAAAACGTTTTTCGCCGTTCCTGGAGAAGCCATCGTGTTAGCGTCAATACGGCCATCTTTGTTTTTATCTGAACCGCTGTTACCAGCCGCGAACAAGATTAACATGTCTGGATTGGCGTAAGACCACTCATCGACTTGAGTTGCAAAAGCATCGTAAGCACCGAAAGTACGCGCACCACCCCAAGAGTTGGTGTGCAGACGAGCACCGTCCGCATAAGCCTTCGTGAAAAGGTCCCCCAACTTGCTTGGAACGCTTAAGTTATTTAACATGGGTGACCACATGCCTTCGGCCACCATTTTTGCATCGTAAGCGCCGCCTTTAAGCAGGCCATTTGACGCCGTCCCGCGACCCAAAACTGATCCGGCAACGTGAGTTCCGTGACCCATTGGATCTTCCCAAGTTTTTGCCCAAAGACCGAAAGCGTAACCAGAGATCACCGCTCCGCCGAAATCTTTATGCATTGTGCTGATGTTTCCTGAATCAAGACCCGTGTCGGCCATAGATACGATTTGGTTACGACCCGTGAACCCCATAGCCCAAGCCGCGTCAAATTTCATCACGGAAGTTCCGGTTTCATCACCTTTCAAATCCGTGTAGTCACCTGCCGCTTGAGTTCCTGCTTGCGAAGAACCTTCTTCAAGCACCACATGGAATGATTCCATTTGTGGTGTTGGTTGCACGTGCTCAACACCTGAAATGTCGGCGACTGCGGAAACCAAACCACGAGGAACCAAAGCAATGACTGATTTTCCATCCACTACTTGAAGTGTTACTTGAGGATTTAAAGCAGCGATTTTTGCTGCGACAGCTTCAGAATCTGTGGCTTTAAAAGTTTTAACTAAAATGCTGACGGCGGCGTTTTTGTTAAACACACTAGCCGCTTCAAAGTCTTTAGCCACTTTGTAAGCGCCTTCATATTTTACAACGGCTTGTACACCACTTTGCGATGCTTGGAATTGACTCAACTGAGCAAAAGACCCACGAACCACCAAAGCGTCATCTGGAAGATAACCAAAGATTTCAAACTTTGCGGCACGCAAAGCTTTTTTGTCGCCTTCGGTGATCGCTTTTTTGAATTGCACGATGTATTCCGTTTTCTGAACATCGTTCATCCATGTCGCACCTTGAATGTTAGAGATCTGTGCGGTGTTTACCGCACCCGCGTTCAGTTTTAAAACTGTTCCGGCTTGCGCTGAAAGAGAAAGAGCGGTGATCGACGCCAGGGACGTGATCAAGTGCTTGCTCAGTTGATTCATTAATACCCCCTCTGATATTGAAAAAATCAGATCACGACCGAAGTCGGGTATCAATGAAGAAATTCATGTCGCACCGAGCGAAGTAATTTATTTTTTAAAGTCTATGCGCCATTACAGCCAGCGAAAGATTTCCGGCCGCTTTACCACGAGAGTTCACGCCAAATTCCATCTCTTCATTTTCGGGAGCAAAGATTTGGGCTCGCTCTGAGATCTTTTCTTCGCCACGGACTCGGCGAGTCACTATCACATCCATCGCCAAACCGTCTTTGCTTTGGGATTGGGACTTACGCGCCACCAAAGACACTAAAGTTTCGGTTTGCCCGTCGTCAGAAAATTGACTGATAAAAGTTTTCTTACCGGACTTAGCCACCGTGTTGACCGAAAACGGCGATTGCCCTTTAAGATTGACGCGTAAATTCACTTTATATTGAGAAGCTGCCTCGCTTGCGAATCCTGAAAGGAAAACCGCTGTCGCGAAAGACAGAGAAACTAATTTATTCATCGACCACATCCTTGTGTTCTATGCTTTAAGCATGACAAATGCGGACAATGGACGCAAGCGCGATTTCGACGAAGTCAGAAGTTTTTTAACAACTATTTTTGCCCGGGATACTTCTTGGGACCCGCGATAAATTTTCTCACATAGTCCTTTTTATCCGCCATCAATGGAGAATAAAAATGCTGACTGAGATCAAAATACCATCCATCGATGGCCAGGCCATAATTTAAACCCAAAGTATCATGCGCGATCGTCAAAGCAAAAGCTTCCGCCCAATCCTCCATCGGATGTGAAGAGGCATATGTGGAATGGAAGCCGGTTTTCAAGAGACCCGAGAAAAGATCGTCGGCATTTTCGGGGGCGATATGATTGCCGCCACAAAAATAAAAACACAGCTTATCGCGAAAGGCGTAATGGTTTTCAGGCTTTGGTTGAAACGGCCCTATCCAGGCAAGATCGCCCCACCCACCAGGCAACATTTGACATTCATAGCGAGGATTTCCGTTTTCATCTTTAACAATTTCACACTTCAATTTGTTAAGGTTGTTGGAAAAATCAAACAGATGCCCGAACTCATGGTTCATGACATAATCAAAAAAGAACTCTTTCGTGTTACGGTTGGATTTATAATTAATTAAATTTAAACCGGGATCCGTTGTTTTTAAGGGACCTCCGAAGCTGGTTTCTTCTTTCCAACTTAACCACGCATCAAAGGTCATCGGTGAATCCAAAACTTCTTGGCGAATTCCCACGCCCCCACCCGTGACGTTCCCTTGAGCATCAATCACGGGGCTGGCATATGCCGTGGCGATAAAGTCTTTTTCAACCCAGATTTTATCTAAGTGACAGTACATATTTTGGATATATTCTGGAGAACGATCAAAATGACCTTCAAAGTGAGAAGCGAATTTTTCTCCACCAGCTAGACAAGCACGTTGATCTGGAGCTTGGCTTTGATCTTCATCCGGAGCTCCAGGATCCACCCAGCAGATGATGTTTTTTATATTCGCACGACAATCGGCAAGGCTTTTAGCCGCCACCGGAATCTGTGATTGCCAATTTGAAGAATGACGAACAATCACATCACCAGGGTGAGAGACTTGCGCCGTCGCAATAGATCCAAAGAGAGAACCAAACACCAAAATAAGTGATTTCATAGTGACTTCCACCTTCGGGCGAAATGCTAAGGCAGGGCTCCTCCGGAAAGCAACTTACACCGCTAATGACGCAAGGCAAATGCGGCAAAAGCCAAAATGAGACGTCAAACACGCCACACGCGACTGCCCTAAAAAGGCGGAACGGATTTATTTGATTTTTAAGTCTAAAAAAAGGGGGTCCCGCGCGGCACAGCGCTTGCTCAAGTTATAAAGTGTCTCGATCTAAATAAGGAGATTCTTATGAAAAGCCTCGTAACAACTTTCGCAATTCTCTTGGGACTTTCCGGCGTATCTTCAGTTTCCTTTGCTTCCATTGAAAGCAACGACCCTATTCGCTGCTCTCAAATGGAAAGATTGGCTCAAGATCATAAAACATGGTCGGTGGGCTTTGAAAAATTCCAAGCCGACTTTTCGCACATGAAGAATGAACAGCAGTTTTTTAAAGCCATTCGCGGCACACAACGCATTTTACAAAACCTCGAAAATTTTTCCGAAGTCGCTCATGTCGAAGTGAATCAAGATCTTTTACAAGAGTCGCAATTAGATTTGGACAGTGCCGCTTTGGGAGATGTTCCTAAAGATAAAGCCAGCTTTGCTTTAAAAGAAAAAATGATCCGTCTGCAAACCGAGCTTTCAAATGCGATCTTTAAGGCGCAAGCCAAAACCCCCGATTGCAACCTAGGGACAGTGAATTCACCGACGATCTAAGCAATACCGGCGAGGGCCGCCGGGCCATGCTCACGCAAAAGCTCGGCTTTAAGGTTTTGATTTTCTAAATAAGCAAGCTTTGGATCTCTTCTTAAAACTTCAAACGCCGCTTCGCGAGCCTCTTGCAAAGTCTGCATATCACGCACAAGGTTGGCCATCTTAAACCCAGAAAGACCGCTTTGGCGGGTCCCCATAAACTCTCCAGGTCCGCGCATTTCTAAGTCAAATTCGGCGATCTTAAATCCATCTGACGTCTTTTCCATCATCGCCGTGCGCTCTTTGCCTTCTTCGGAAACTGCGTAGCCCATGATCAGAATACAAAAGCTTTTATGCTCTCCACGCCCGACGCGTCCTCGCAGCTGATGAAGTTGAGAAAGTCCAAATCTTTCAGCGTGTTCGATGATCATGATATTGGCATTAGGAACATCCACTCCGACTTCAATCACCGTGGTTGAAACTAGCACTTGAATTTCATTGCGGCGAAACTGATCCATGATTTGATCTTTTTCTGACGGCTTCATTTTTCCGTGCAACAAACCAAAGCTTACTTTGGGATAAAGTTCTTTGAGCTTTTCATATTCAGAGACGGCATCTTTAAGATCAATTTTTTCGCTCTCTTCCACCAGGGGATAGACGATATATGCCTGGCGACCTTTTTGGATTTGCTCCATCATAAACTGCAGGGCTTGCGGACGCTTACTTTCAAAGGTGGCGCGCGTTTGAATAGGGCTACGACCCGGGGGCATCTCATCCACAATGGAAACATCTAAGTCCCCGTACACCGTCATCGCCAAAGTCCGCGGGATGGGGGTCGCGGTCATAACCAAAAAATGCGGCGAATTGCCTTTGTTTTTTAAAACTCCACGCTGTTCGACCCCGAAACGATGTTGCTCATCGATAATGACCAGTCCCAAATTAGAAAAAATCACTTCATCTTCAATCAACGCATGGGTGCCGATGATCAAGTCAATTTCTCCGGAATGCAACGCCTCAAGGACTTGTTTGCGTTCGGACGCTTTGGATTTACCCACCAGAAGTGCTAAGCGCAGACCCAAAGGTTCTAAAACTTTTTGAGCATTTTTAAAATGCTGTTCAGCTAAAATTTCTGTCGGCGCCATAAGGCACGACTGAAATCCGCTTTCTGATGCATAAGCCGCCGCCATAAAACTGACCAGCGTCTTACCGCTGCCCACATCCCCTTGCACCATGCGATGCATGGGGTGAGATTTTTCTAGGTCTTTACGGATTTCACCAAAAACTCTTTTTTGCGCGTTGGTTAATTGAAACGGCA
The DNA here is from genome assembly GCF_001592735.1 of Bdellovibrio bacteriovorus. Classification (NCBI taxonomy): domain Bacteria; kingdom Pseudomonadati; phylum Bdellovibrionota; class Bdellovibrionia; order Bdellovibrionales; family Pseudobdellovibrionaceae; genus Bdellovibrio; species Bdellovibrio bacteriovorus. Next base: position 143,279 of record NZ_LUKE01000004.1, on the reverse strand, counting down.
AAGATTTTTCTAAAGCCGCTAGCTTGGTTGCTTTATTTAAGATCTTGGGCGCGCCTTCTTTTTGAAATCCGGTTTTCTTTGATGCCAAGAAAAGCTCTAGCCAAAAGAATTCGTCAAAAATGATTCTTTTTTGGGCGGAACTTTTAAACTCGGCATATTGAGCCGCTTTTTGTGGATCCGGATAATGCATTTCTTTTAAGGCGTCTTTGCGTGGTAAAAGTTTGTATTTTTCAATGATCCATTTGGGCAAAGCTTCTTCGGGCCACTCTTCGATTTGAGAAAAAGCTTGGCGCACCATTTTCATGATCTTGTTGGTCGCAAGACCTTCAATTTCGGTGTAAAGTGGAATAAGCGCGTCTTGCGTTTCTTCATCTGGCTCTATATCGCGAATATCAGGATGATGAAACTCCAGGCGACCGCGATAATCCGTGACTTTGCCAACAACACGCACTTCTTTGTATGGTTTAAATCTTTCAAAGTAACCCTTGTAAGGCACACGGAAGAATTTGCAGTGAATTTGTCCGGAAGCATCCTTCACCACGACATCATACATCTTGCGCGTGCTGCGACCCATATTGATACTGTGAACCGTCACAACTTGAGCTTTAATACTCACAATATCATCCATTTTGAGACTGGCGATATTGCGGGCCGCCCTCTGATCTTCATAGGCTCTAGGATAGAACTCAAAGAGATCCCCAATAGTCTTTAACCCCTTCCTGGTAAAGAGATCTCCCAGCTTGGGGCCGACTCCTTTAAGGTACTGAATTTGCGTGTCTAGACGAAGGGCCATGGCTCTCGATTATTCCGGAATTTGTTCCTAAGTCAATGAATCCATGTCAGAATTTTAGGTATGACGCCCAATTATTTTCGCATCCGTTTAAGTACGATTCGCCCTGACAAACAGACGACTTTTGATGTCTATCTGCATGTCGACCAAAAGTACATCGTTTATCTACGCGCGGGCGATCGTCTTTCTGATGGCAAAATTAAAACCATGCATATGCGCGATACGGGCGACTCTTTCTTTGTCCTGGTAGCTGATAAACAGAAATACCAAGATTGGGTTAAAGAAGAGATCAATTCCGACCTGATCAATCCTTTTGAAAAAGCCAAAATCCTGCGTGAGTCTTCGGTCGCATTAATGGAAGATCTTTTTGAAAATCCAGATGTAAATAAAGCCTTAGATGACTCTCGTCCGATCATCAAAGATTTTATCGATTTGATGGAAAGTGCGCCGGAAGCCATGGGATTTATGATCTCACTTTCAGGTCACGATTTTTACACTTACAATCACTCTTTAGATGTCAGCATTTACTCTTTAGGCTTAGGCAAAGCCTTAGGCTATGATCCCAAAACTTTAGAAGAACTGGGCGTGGGGGCTCTTTTCCACGACATCGGCAAACGCAATGTCAGCTTAGACATCCTTTGCAAAAAAGGAGGCTTGACCGATGCCGAGTGGGAGCAAATGAAGATGCATCCCCAATACGGCCTAGTGATCTTAAACGGTCACCCCAATATCAGTGACGCAATTAAAGCCGCTTGTTTTGAACATCATGAATCGTGGTCAGGCAATGGATACCCGCAACAGCTCGTCTCTGACGAGATTCATCCGTTTGCGCGCATCGTGGCCATCACAGACACTTACGATGCCATGACGACGCAACGTTCTTACAATGTGCCGATGGCGCCGCTAGATGCGGTCACCATGATGAAAGAAAAATTGGCCGGCCGTTATGATCCCGACATGTTAAAAGCGATGTATTCTGTTTTATTTAAAATCAAGGTGGCTTCGTGAGCGGAATCGCCGGCTCGCTTTTAGCGATCTTTGTGATTCCCGTCATCGCCTTGGCTTTAGAGCCTTCGGATCCCGCGTCTTTTTGTTCTCGCTTTCTTGATCAAACTGAAATTGAACTTTGCCAATCTCGCGCCGCGAGTGAAAATATCGATTGGTATGCGGGTTCTGTTTGCAATATGCAAAAAGAAGACAAAGCTTTTTGGAAATGTTGGGAATCAGTGAAAGATAAAACTATCAACCTGCAGGCACTTAAAAAATGCGTAGACAGCGAAGGTGATGACGATCGGCAGAGTTGCGTGAACTCTGCCTTAACTCCCCCGCGCCGTCCGGCGTCTGATTCCAGTGGCATTTTTCAGCCTCTGAAAAATAAAAAACCAGATCAGCCTCTGAAAAAATCAAAATAACAATCGCAGCGATTATTTACAGAAAAGCGCTTCTTCTTTATCTGCCCACTTAAGAACCGATAAAGAACCAGAAACTTCCACGCTGCTATCGATATCCGTCGAACGGAATTCTTTTAATCCGTTTTCGCTGAAAAGATAGCCCATGTATTGCGCTCTTTTACCCGTCACGGTGTCTTCAACAATCCATCCCACGGTCGGCACAGACCCCGGATAAGTATCCTTAACCACGGTCACGATCATTTCAAGAGTCGCCCCTTTGCACTGGATCGTTTTTAAAACGACTTCATTCTCAAAAGCCTGAGCTCCCCATGAAGTTAAAAGAGCCAGAGTGAAAATAATATTTTTCATAGACATTTCCTTCTTAATCGCCGGCAACATATCGCACATTTTTAGCCACGAACCCAAAGATTGTGAGCCTCGATAAAAATTCCAAAGGAGTGTCCAAAATTTGGCCACTTTGGCATGTCAGCTTTCGAACACTTCAGTAAAGACTTCAAAGCCCAGAGACATTTTTGGGAAAATCCACATTCTGCCAGGGAAATTCTGATAAAACAGCACCTTATGAAAAAGCTTGTTTTAATTTCGATGACCACTTTAACAATTCTAGGTTGCAGCTTCCCGATGGAGCAACTGGGCCTTTTTAAGACCGGCACAGGCTTACCCGAAATCAAACCTTTTTCTAACGATGAATTGATCACTTTTGATATCGTAAAAAAGAGCTCTTTATCAACCTGCACCCAGTGTCATGAATTCACGAAAACGGCGGATCAAGTCATCGCCAACCAAGTCGACATTTTAGCGCGTATTAACACCTCCGGCAGCGGCCTGATGCCGCCGCCCTCAAAGGGGTATCGGGCTTTGACGGACTGTGAAAAACAAATTTTAGTCACTTGGCTTGATGATCAAAAAGTGGGACGTGCTTCGCCGAAAATCAAAGAGCTCACTGCGTGCGCCAATCAAACAACCGAGCCAGCCCCACAACCCCAGCCAGAACCAAAGCCCACAGCGACTCCAAAACCTGAGCCCGTGGACTTTGCAAATCTAGAAGTGAATTTTGCAAACTTGCAAAAATATATTTTAGAACCGAAATGTCTTCGTTGCCATACCCCTCAGGCCAAAGACAAAGAAGAAGGTAAGGTTCGCACGAATCTCACCTCCGAGAGCGAAATTCAAGGACAAGGACTGCTTGATGCCACTATTGAAAAAGCGGTTCTATACCAAGTCGTGGTGCCCGGGCTTAATAAGCGCTTTATGCCACCGGTCCGATCTGGCCTTCCCGCTTTAACAGAGCCCGAAGTCGATTACTTAAAACGTTGGATCTTATCCGTCCCACCAAATGATTGGTTTTAAGATGCGTGCTGTTTTGATTTTTGGAATTTTACTAAGCGCTTCATTGAGCTTGGCGGCGGGATACCCCGCCTGCAAAGATAAAAAGAGAACTTTAGAATTCAATCAGGATATGCTGCTGAATTATCGGGATCAAATGGAGCCGAAGTTTAAAACTCGCGGTTTCATTAAAGGCACATTGATCAAAGTCATTGAAGATCGGCAACGGCACGTGCATTTTGAAGTCGACTTGGACGGCGACGCCGAAACTTCGGACGACCGCATCGAGGTGATTTACAACACAAGCTTTGGCTCCTTACCCGACTACGGTCCCGGCGCCGAAATCATTGCCTGCGGGGATTTTATCGTGGACCCTTATTCTCCACTAAAAGCGGTTTTACACTGGCTGCACCATAGCCCTAAGCAAAAGGCCCATGACGACGGATATTTGGTCATCAACGGTCAGGTCTTGGGCTTACGCCAATGACCTTTAGCAAAAATCAAGCAGCTGTTTAGTCAGAAAAGATAAACTCATCTAAACTGGAAGTATGAAAAATCAGCTTCCTGGGTGGACTTGGGCCGCCCCCTTTCTTGTTCTTTTTTCCGCTTCATTACTGAGCTACTCGATCAATACTCGAGAAAATATTTATTGGCTCAATCTGGCGACACCGCTAGCCGTGGTGATGTGTCTATGGTGGGGACCGCGAGTCTTGATCGCAACATTCATCAACGCTTTGGGGACTTTATTTTTATTGCGTTTTCCAGATCAGCATCTTTACCCGGTTTATGCCCTCGCACCTGTATTTCAAGTCTTTGTGGCCTGGATGCTTGTGCGCGAAAGATTTAAAAATGTCCATCAATGGCAGCCCACACCTAATCATATTACGCTGTTTTTCGTTTACGGATTCTTACTGCCCACACTGTTAGCCAATCTATTTTTACAGTCGACTTATATTTTTACCGGGCTTTCCAGCCAGCGCTTCTTTTTATGGAACACCCTGGTCGCCAGTGTCGCTGACTTGACCGCCGCTCTTTATTTCGCCGCACCGGCATTCATCATCTTAACACCGTGGTTATATAAAAAATCCGCCTCGCTATTCCGCTATGAACAATATCCCCCACTGCACTTAGACCGCCTTCTGGAAAAAGAGAAATTAATCATTGTGGGCGTCTTAGCGACGACTTTGGTTTTAGGAGTCTCTTTACCGTTTAGCCAAACTTGGTATATTTACGGTATCACAATTTTAACCCTGGCATCGTTGTACGGTCTGTATGCCGCCCTTCTGATTAATACCTGGGTGATGTCTATTTCAATCAGTCTGCCTCACTGGTTACACCTTCCTTGGGAAAACGAACCCTTCTCCCTACAAGTGCCGGGCACCCTTTTAACTTTAAGTATTTGTTCGTTGATGGCCGGGGCCGCCGTCACCACCTTAGGAGAGAAGTTAGATCGTTTGCGTGATACCGAAATCGCCCTTAAAGGTGCCAAAGAACAAGCCGAAGAAGCCTCTCAAGCTAAGTCTGATTTTTTAGCCCGAATGAGTCACGAAATCCGCACGCCCTTAAATTCGGTTTTAGGAATGCTGGAACTTTTAAAAGAAACCCACCTTTCTAAAGATCAAGAGCGCTACTTGACCCTTTTCAGCCATGCTGGCGAAAATCTAAAAGCCCTGATCAACGATCTATTGGATTTTTCAAAAATCGAAGCCAAAGCTCTGTCGGTGGAGGACGTCAGTTATAATTTACACAGCACCGTGCGCAGTGTTTTTGAAATTTTACAGATTAAAGCCGAAGAAAAAGGTCTGCACTTTGAACTTTACATCGAGGACAACGTGCCCCTGTTGCAAATGGGGGACCCCACCCGTCTGCGTCAGGTTTTATTTAATCTGATTGGCAATGCCTTAAAGTTCACCAATGAAGGCGACGTGCGCGTGCGCGTGGGGATTCGTAACGAAGAAAAACCACAATTGGTCTTAGAAGTTCAAGACACGGGTATTGGTATTCCCCGGGAAAAACAGTCCAGCCTTTTCTCTCCGTTTTTTCAAGCCGATCCGGGAATCACGCGCAAATACGGCGGTACGGGCTTGGGTTTAGTGATTTCAAAAAACTTAGTCGAGATTATGGGCGGAGTGATGGAAGTTAAAAGTCTTTCAGGTCGCGGTACCACCTTTAGAATATTATTGCCTCACCGTCCGGACTTAACCAGCCACTTAGAAAAAAAAGTCGCGCCCCACGTGCAGTGGCATTTGCAATTTCCAAACAAGCGCTTTCAAATTCTTTTGGTGGATGACTCTGAAGACAACCGAGTGCTGATGATTCACTATCTTAAAAATCTGCCGTTTGATTGCACCGAAGCGGTCAATGGCCAGGAGGCCGCGGATAAATTTAAAGAAAAGAAATTTGATCTCGTCTTTATGGATATGCAGATGCCGATCATGACCGGATATAAAGCCACGGAGGTGATCCGTCATTGGGAAGAAGAATCGGCGATGACTCACACTCCGATTATCGCCTTAACGGCCACCGCAGTGATTGAAGACTTGCAGCGATGCCTCACCGCGGGCTGTGATCAATATGCCGTTAAACCCGTTAAGAAAAGCGAGATTTTAGAAATTCTAAGTCAGCACTTAACGACGAAGACACCTTTAAGGGAAGCCTTCCGCGAACCGCCCTCGGCCAATATGTAAGAATGTAAAGCGCCGCGCACCTTGCCCGCGGCTCGAAGCTCTTCATAAAAGTCATGCTCCGAACGAGTGTCGGGGAACTCACAGACGACTTCAAAATCGGTCTCTACCGGTTCGATGTATTGAATATCGCCTTTGGCGATAACGATGTCTTCCGTGGGGATTCCACGTGCTTTTAATCCCGTCAACACCATGGCGTAAGATGCCAAGACGGCGACGGCATAAATACTTCCCCCAAACGCCGTGCCTTTGTGGTTCGTATTTTTCGCTAAAGAAACTTTAAAACTGACACGATGAGGCTCAATATTGACGGATTGAATTCCCAAATGTTCATAAAGAGCGATCTTCTTTTTAAGCGTGTTGATAATATCTTGAGAGTTTACTTCCATTGTTCATATCCTCCAGCAAAATTACGCACGTTTTTGTATCCCAAATATTGCAACGCATAGGTCGCAGCCCCTGATCTTACGCCATGATTGCTGATAACTAAAATGCGCGTGTCTTTGGAGAGACCCTTGGCAGTGAGTTTTGCTTCGATGCTTTTGGTAGGCAGACCTTTATCGCCAAAGAATTCTTTCCACTCTAAGTACTCAAGCTTGGCTTTCACGTTTTTAGTCATCGAGATATTGCGCAGCTTAAACTCTTCTGGCAAGCGCACATCTAAGATCACGGTATCCACGTCCTCTTTTTCCGCCAGGTTTTTAAACTCTTTATATGAGATCATTAAACTATCTTGAACTTGGGGTTTCCAATACGGCTTGTTTTGAACCAGGGGTTCTTCTTTGGGATTCATCGCACGGTAGGAGCTGTGAACCAAAGTGTAAACATCACGCACTCCTAAAACCTTTAATGTCCACGCGATACGCCCTTCTTCACCGGCGCCTTGAGGTCCCTGACCCAAAACCACAACCTTAGTGTCAGGATCAATCCCCACCAACGACAGACGGCGAGCTAAAGAAAAAAGATCGTTATCCAAAAGTCCGCGAGATCTGGGATCTTGTTGCGAGAAATCTTCCCAACGAACATTGATGGCCCCAGGAACATGGGAAAGATTGAATTCAAAAGCTGGTCTCACATCCAAAATGACAGGCTTATCTTTCATGAGAGAGTCGGCAAAGGAACCTTCCCCCACCACCGGCTCCTGGTTTGTGATTTTAGTGGGTTTCACCTGGCATCCTAAAAGGAAACCCAAAAAGAGCATCGTAGACATTAAGCATTTGGGATTCACTCGCGCCTCCAGGTCTTAAGTTATCTGCGATAACATTCTAATTTATGAACGATATTTCCTTCGACCACGGAAACCTGCAGACGACCTTCGGCTGAAAATTCCCCTGTCGTATTAGAACCAAAAGTATAATCAGGGGCTTTAGAAATCGTCAGCATGTAAGGCCCATTCTTTTTGGGACCATTAAAAACATAACCTCGCCCCTCAAGCTCGGTCTCCAGCAATAGATGAGCGGTTGAATCGTCAGTGACCTTTAAGACGGACTCTGCTTTGCGAGCATTCCCATCCGGCAGCACCTCGAAATATTTCGCCGTGCATTTTACGTTCTCCGCCGAAATCGGAGCGGCCATCAGAACACCAGGAAGGATGAAAACTAAGATAGACATAAAGATTTTAGTCATGAAACTCTCCAATTAAAAAGGCCCGATACAACCGGGCCTAAGTCATTTTTTTAATTTACTACTTCGTGATTCTCATCGTCGGGAAGAAAATGATGTCCCGGATACTGGGGCGATCCGTCATTAACATGACGATACGCTCAATCCCAATGCCGACTCCGCCTGTCGGCGGCATACCGGCATCGATCGCCAGGATGAAATCTTCATCCATCGGGTGGGCTTCTTCGTCTTCACCGCGTTGCGCTTCTTGTTCTTTCAGACGAGCCAATTGATCTTCAGGATCATTCAGCTCTGAATAGGCATTACCGATTTCCATGCCTGCCGCGAAAGGCTCAAAACGTTCAACCAGACGCTTATCGCGACGGTGAATTTTTGTCAGCGGAGAGATTTCTACCGGATGATCCATCACGAATGTGGGTTGGATTAAATGCTCTTCAGCTGTCAGCTCAAAAAGCTCCATCAACATTTCGCCTCGGCGATAAGGTTTTGTTTCTTTTGTTCCGTGTTTTTTAAGGGCCGCAAAGATTTCATCATCTGTTGCTTTATCGGGATCCATCTTTGCGTATTCACGGATACCGTCAAACACCGTCAAACGTCGCCAAGGAGGAGTAAAATCAATTTCTGTTCCTTGGTAAGTCACCTTCATACTGCCAGTGACTTTTAAAGCAATCGTCGAAATGATTTCTTCAAACTGCTTCATCTGATAATTATAGTCCGTGTACGCCTCGTAGTACTCTAATAAAGAGAACTCGGGGTTGTGCGTACGATCAATCCCTTCGTTACGGAAGTTTTTAGAAATTTCATAAACTTTTTCAAAACCACCTACGATCAGGCGTTTTAAATAAAGTTCTGGTGAAATACGCATGTAAAGCTTCATATCCAAAGCTTTATGATGAGTCGTGAATGGAGTGGCCGCAGCACCTCCGTAAAGTGGCTGCAAAGTGGGCGTTTCCACTTCCATGAATCCGCGGTCATCCAAAAATCTGCGCACTTCTTTAACGATTTTCGAACGGGTTTCAAAAACCTTGCGCGAATCTGGATCCGTCATCAAATCCAAATGACGATGACGGTATTTGATTTCGATATCTTGCACGCCATGGAATTTTTCTGGCAAAGGTTCTAACGACTTCGTCAAAATTTGGAAAGATTTGACGTAAATTGAAAACTCACCTTTTTGAGATTTAAAGACAAAACCATCAATACCGACGATATCCCCTAAGTCGATCAACTCAAAGGCGGCGCGATCTTGTTCGGACAGTTCTTCAGTCTTCACATAACACTGCACAGATCCCGTTTGATCTTGAAGGTTAAAGAACGAAGCTTTACCCATCATACGCAAAGTCATTAAACGACCCGCAATACGATACGCAAATTCCGGCTTCTTTTCACCCGCTTGCAAAGTTGCCGCGTGTTCCTTAACGACTTCGGCAATCTTGGCCTTATTTTCAAAAACATAAGGATAAGGGTTGATGCCTTTTTCACGTAAGGCGTGAAGCTTTTTTCTTTTTTCCGCTCTTAAGGGATTGTCTTGAATGCTCATCTTTACTCTTTTGACTCCAAAAAATTATTTTTTACCTGCGAAAGTATCCATCACGTCTTGAAGAAGCTTGATAGATTCTGCCTTAGGACGTTGGAAAGCATTACGTCCCATGATGGATCCAAAGCCTCCACCTTGCGCCAATTCAGAAACTTCTTTTAAAAGAACGTCGGTTGTTTTTGAATCACCACCCGAGAAGATCACGATACGTTTACCTGCAAAGCAAGCTTGCACCACGTGGCGGATACGATCTGCCATTGTTGCCACCTTGATACCTTGTTCTTGGTAAACTTTCGCTGCAGCTGGTTGCTCAATGTGTGAACTTGGTGGTTTCACTTTAATGATGTGAGCACCTAATTGCGCAGCGATGTGAGCTGCGTATGAAATCACGTCAATCGCTGTCTCACCTTCTTTAGAAATCTGTTCACCACGCGCGTAAGACCAGATCACGACCACAAGGCCGGCCTGTTTAGCTAAGCGGGAGGCTTCTGCGATTTCTTCATACATGTGCTTTCTTTCGCCGGATCCCGGATAGATCGTAAAACCAATACCCACGCAACCCAAACGAAGAGCGTCGTCGATGTAAGAAGTTAATGCCGAAATAGGACGTTTATCTCCGTAAAGAGTGTCCGAGTTATTGATCTTTAAGATCAATGGAATTTCGCCCGCGAAATCACGTGCTACCACCTCAAGCGCACCTAGTGGAGCGGCGTAAGCGTTGCAACCAGACTCAATCGCCAATTGCACATGGTAAGCGGGATCGTACCCATCTGGATTCATCCCGAAAGTACGCGCCGGTCCATGTTCAAAACCTTGGTCCACCGGTAAAATGACCATTTTTCCAGTTCCCGCCAAGCGTCCATGATTCATGATACGAGCTAAATTCGTTAAAGTTCCTGGGTTGTCGGCTCCGTACCAGCTTAAAATCTCTCTAACTCTTGGCGTCATCTTGGATATCTCCTGTTTTTTGATAATGTCGGAATAGAACTGCGTTAGCTCCGAATCACAGGTCCTGTGTTCGGGGGCCTCCGGCCCGAAAGATTAGTTATTTTTCTAATGATAAGCAAGCGCAGCTTGGCAGAAAGTACTCTGTGATATACTGTGCCAACTCATTCCAAAGAGGTTTTTATGAGCGCCACTGCTGCCGTCAGTTTTGAACCCACTCCCAATCCCGCAACAATGAAGTTCTTGCTTCATCGCCACGTGGCTGATGAGGGTTTTGATTGCCCTACAGCTCAGGACGCTGAGCGCTCTCCTTTAGCTTCAAAAATCTTTGGCTTCCCTTGGACTAGCGCCGTGTACATAGGAACAGACTTTATCACCGTCACGAAACAAGACTGGGTTGATTGGGAACTTTTGGCTCAACCTTTAAGCGGTCTTATTCAAGAACATTTAAATAACGAAGAACCCGTGGTTGTTGAATTTGTCTCAAGCCCGGAAGACGACGCCAATGACGAACCGATTGTTCGCAATATTAAGTCTGTTCTTAATCGCGAAATCCGTCCCGTCGTCGCCTTAGATGGTGGCGATATCGTGTTTCACAAATATGTCGACGGAACTTTATTCGTACGCATGAAGGGCGCTTGCTCGGGCTGCCCCAGTTCTCAAGTCACTTTAAAAGAAGGTATTGAGACACGGATGAAAGAACTTTTCGCCGAGATCAAAGAAGTTGTCTCAGTCTAAATTTTGGCATGAGGGAAGGCTTCTGGCGAAGCTTTCCGGCCCTATCATCGTTGGTCAGCTAGGCCAAAATCTGATTATTCTGGCAGACACCATTATGGTCGGCTCCTTAGGCCCTTTGGCTTTAGGCGCTTCTGCGTTTGCCGGCAGCGTCTTTGTTGTATTTCTTATTTTTGCCTTTGGCGTTTTAGCTCCGATCACCGCGCTTATTGCTAAGGCTGAGGGCCAAGAAGATCATCCCCGGGGCGGAGTTTTACTTCATCACAGTGTGGGAATTGCCTTGGGCTTAAGTGCTTTTTTAGTGGCCGTTCTTTACATCTTAATGAGCCAACTGCATCTTTTGGGACAAACCAAGGACGTGATTGATCTGGCCCTTCCATTTTTTGAAATCACCATCTGGTCGCTTTTGCCCAGCCTCCTTTATCAAACCTATAAGCAGTTCACCGACGGTATCGGAAAAACCAAAGTCGGTATGGGGGTGATGATTTTTGGCGTTGTGTTTAACATCGCAGGCAACTTTGTTTTAATTAATGGCTACTGGGGTTTTCCGAAATTAGGCCTCAACGGTGCCGCTTGGGCGACCTTGATGGCCCGAACCTTAATGGCCCTCGCCATGATTGCCTTTGTTCATTTCCATCCCATGTTTAAAAAATATCTGACCGAAAGATGGTCGCACCGCTTTGATCGCCATCTCACCAAAAGCCTGATTCGCTTAGGTCTTCCTACAGGGATGACTTATATTTTTGAAGTCGGCGCCTTTTCCGCCGCGGCGGTGATGATGGGATGGTTTGGTTCTAGCCCCTTGGCGGCTCATCAAATCACCATCTCGCTAGCCAGCATGACTTTTTTAGTGACCATTGGTGTGGGCATTGCCGCCAGCATTCGCGTGGGATATGAAATTGGGCGCGATGATCGCAGACAAGCGCGCTTTGCCGGCATGACGGCGATTAAAATTGGCGCCACCTATATGGCCGTGTGCGGGGTTTTGTTTATGTCCCTGCGTTGGCACTTGCCGAAAATTTATGTCACGGATCCCGATGTCATCGCCATTGCGGCTGGTTTATTCATTATCGTAGCGCTTTTTCAAATCTTTGACGGAATTCAAGCCGTTTCCATCGGGGCCTTAAGAGGCATGAGTGATACGCAGATTCCGGGCATTATCGCCTTTTTTGCGTATTGGATTATCGGCTTACCGACGGGTTACTTTTTGGCCTTTCATGCGGGCGTTGGTCCCATGGGGGTCTGGATCGGATTACTGATCGCACTGATCATCGCCAGCAGTCTGCTGACATTGAGATTTCATATTTTAAGTAATCGCTATTTAAAGCCTTAAGGATGATAAACGCAACGGAAGCCTTGCAACGCAGGAACTGAAGATGAATCCGTCATTCGGTAAGAGGCAAAGATCCCGGCATTATTGACTTGCTGATTGCCTTCCGGAGAATAACTGCGTGAAGATGTTTTAGATCCGCCTCGCAAAATGTAAGGATACGCCACGGTTGTCTGCGTGCCCGAACATGCCGCCACGTTGCTGAGCTCTGAACAATTGAAGTTAATCGAACCAAATCCACAGTAATACGGAAAAATATTCGGACTTAAAACGGAGCAGCTTTGTGTTCCACCATGGGTGTTTTGCAATAAGCCCGCGATAGGATTACCCACAGAGTAATTTAAAGTTTCATAGCGAGTGGTGTCCGCTCCCTTTTGCAGCTCGTACATATTGCCGGAAAAATCCCACAGCTCCTGAAGCGCCCCACTGCCAATCGCTGGCAAATAATGCACGCGTCGGTCCGGAGTCGATCCACATGTTCCCGGATAACAAGGACTGCCGACCACAATCGGCTCACCACTGCCCGAAGAGGCGCCAGTCACACCTAGGTACACATAGTTTGTCGTCAGTGAGCCGCCCACCGTGCCGCGCATCCAGTTATCGCCGCGACTGGCAATAATATTAGCGACCGCATTCCATTCCGCATGTGTTGGTAAATCATAATTTGCGGCCGGGCTTAAGCTTTTACACCCTGAACCTGTTTGCGTCGCTTGATTATAAGACGCTTCAATCGGGGCGGTCGTGTAAGAGCCGGAATCAAAGCGCACAGCCGTCACGGGACCGCGAGCTTCCACGGGTGCTATACAAAAGGGTGTTGGTGCATAAGTCGCATCATACACGTAAAGGAAATTATTAGGACAAGCAAACGACGTGAAGGTGCTTGTTGCAGCGGTACTGAGGTTGCCCGCGGGATCAATAGTGTAAACGTTCACGGTGTAGAGCGAGCCCCGATCTAGGTTAAGACCCGTCATCCGTGTTCCACTGGAAACGGCACCAAAGGTCGCATTGGTATTTGAGCCTGTGATGACAACACGAACCGTCAGCGCACTGCCGTTGATGTCTGCGGGAACAGTAAAATTAATAATTGGTGATTCATTATAAAATGGACGAACGCTGGATAAAGAAAGATTGGTGACCGACGGCGGCGCTACCGTATCGACATTGAAAGCATTCGTCCCCGCCACCACCAGGCCCGAAGGAATAGTCAGATTTGCTGAAATTCCCGTTCTATCATCAACGATATTACCGGTGATGGCCAAGGTTTTAAAATTTAGCGGTGTTGCAAACTCTCCCGCGGCGACCTTATAGGTAAAACGGATTGTTCTTTTATTAGTCCCATTCAGTGAAGTCATGGCAATCGTTCGGCCACCGGAAACAGTGTTTAGAACGATATAGGGCGTCCCGGAAGTGATACGAACCGGTCTATCAAAAACAAGATCGATGCCTATCTCCGTATCTAAAGGCGCATAGACCCCCGCCGCAATATTGGTAAAAGTTAAGTTGTTAGTGAGGCGCGGAAGTGGGTAATTGACCGTGAACTGATACCCATCATTTGACGCTGATGTTTTATTGCCGTGAGGATCGTTGGCGACGATATAAATCTGATACGTAGCTCCTTGGGTCAACATCGCCAAGGTGCAATTTGTCATATTCACCGAAGTACCGACATTTGAAGCCGTTTGCGAACACACTTCGGCCCCTAGAGCCCCCGAGGAACCCACTTGGCGAATCTTGATTTCATAACCATTGTCTGCCCCTGCCGCCGCCGTATAATGAATTTGCGGCAAAGTGTCCGTCAAAATGTTATCAACCGAGAGATCCGAAAAACTGTCCGTATTCGAAGACCGGATTCCTGAAATCGTAAAAGCATCAGGGCCGATCGTATCAACGCCAATAGTGCGCGACGAGCTGCCGACGTTACCAGCACTGTCAGTCTGCGAAGCAGTTAAATTGACAGAACCTTGCACCACATCCATGAGGGCTGTAAAAGCACCATTCACACACGAAGTGGTGGCCGAAGCCGTAGGGTTTGATGTCACCGTGACCGTCAGGCCCGTTTCACAAGTTCCCGAAACGCTGTACTTTCCGTTTGTAACATCCGCACTTGTCACATAGCCGCTTGAGGTGGGCGAAGTGATACTCAAGGCAGGCAAGGTGCGATCAATCACGATGTCCTTAGATGCCGAACCATAAGCGTAATACGGAGCCCCTGAAGCGTGCTTTACCGAAAGAGTCACTGTTCCGTCCGTCAAAGCCGCCGTCGTTACTAGGTCCGCAGTGTAAGTTCCACTGGCTGAACAACTCACCGTCTGCGCGGTGGCAAAAGGAATGGACACCGTCACATGGCCGCTACGAACATCACAAGTGCCGGTCACGTTATAAGATGTACCGGCCGCCCCCGTGCCGCTTGAAGCATTGATATTACTCGCCGTGAGAATTGTGACGGCAGGTGCCGCAAAAAAAGCCGAAAAGTTTTTCTGATAGGTATTAACCTCGCCCGTGAGGTTTTTGACCGTCAAGCGAACTTGAATATTGCGCCGCTGATCACCCGCCGCGACCGGATTGGCAACAGCCCCCACTTGGCTATACGTTAATGAAAAGCTGGCTGTTTGATTTTCAACGCAATCAAATGTTGCATTTGTATCAAGCTCTTTGAGTTTTTTAAAACTTTGCGTGGAGGTATCGAAGACTTCCGCATCGATCACCGACTTGCTACACTCAACTTGAAAAGGAACAACATCGTTTGCTGGCGGAATATCGGTATCGTTGATCGCATTGGTCGCTTTGAACTCATAGGAAGAAAGAATATTTTTCGCCAGAAACTCAATTTGCATGGCGCGCTCAGTACAACCCGTGAGCAAAAGCCCGAAGACTAAGAAAAACTTGTAAATAATAGAACTCACGGGTGAAACGCGCATGTTCTACTTATCGGCTATTCCTTAGTCTATTTAAGGCTCAAAATGAGATTTCCCTTATTGAAAGACGGCTTGGCACTTAATTAGCGCCGGTATTTTTGGCATTCCCAAGGTGCGCAATCGAGGTGGCTCTTTTTGGAACATGGCTTTCATCTCGCTCCACCCTAAACGCACAAGGTCCTCGGCAGAAAGACGCTCTTTCACCACCAAGTTATTATAAACGATGCGTGGGTTTTCTTTTGCGATGGACTTGGTGATCTTAGTTAGATCTAAAGCACTGCCGGAGTCTTCTAAAAGCTTATTCATGATGGCCATGCCACGGTTTAAGCTGACAAATTCATAGGGCAAAGCCAAGTTGCGGTTTAAGGCCCAAGCCATCCATAACTCCATGCTGATATTAGGCTCTTTACCTTTGGCAATCAGATTTACCTTTTGTACAACGGCCTTTTTAAAATCACTTTCGCTGATTTGATTTTTGGCCTTATTACTTAGATCCCAGAAAGCGCGCGCAATTAATTCCGCACTCAAGATGTCGGTCCCGACACCTAAAACCATCACTTGCCGTTGCATGTCGCTAGAGATCGTTCCGCCCATACCAAAATCAAGGATATTGACCATGATACGCGGCTCTTTGACGTCAATCATAAAATTACCTTGGTGCAGATCCGAGTGATAAAAACCCGATCCAAACAAGGCTTCTTGCGCCCATGTGCGAGCCATGGCTTCCACGATAGCTTTTTTAAGACCCGGAATCGCGTCTTGATAAGTTTCAGCTACGGCATCTAACTTATCGCCATAAACCATCTCCTGAACCATCAATTTTGAGTCTTTGGTTTTTGGTTCGTGGATCTTCGGAACATGGAATTCAAGTTCAGATTTATATTCTGGCGAAACAAACGGAACTACGCGTTCATAGACTTTGGCTTGTTTTTGACGTTCGATCGTCGCGTTTTGATCTAGTTCAGCTACGATCGTTTTAATGATGTCGTCCACAACCGGACTGACTTTGGGCACCTGCATTTGGATAAAGTCAGGATTTGAATCCAAGATGCGACCTATTTCGCTTAAGATCTTGCGATCTTCTTCCACACGCAGGGCGATATCTGGTTTAATAAAGCGCGGCACCACGGACTGCTCACCGCGAGTTTTGATTTTTGCGCGATGAGTTTGGGCCATTGTTCCTACGCCCAAAGGTTTCTTTTCGAAATAAGAAAAGTCATAGTTTTTCTTTTCTTGTTTCACGATTTCATCAACAAGAACCCATGGAACTGGGCTGACAGAGCTTTCCAGGCGACGAAACACCGCCAAGACTTCACGCGGAAGATTTGATTGACGAGCCACGACTTGCAGAAGTTTTTGCAACGCCGGACCACTGCTTTGAACCATCAGTTCAAATTTTTTCATATCGTCCATTAACAAATCGCCACCCAAGAAGGAACTCACGATTAATTTTTTAGAGGAAGGATTTAATCGCGCAAAGTATTCACTAAGAAGAGTTTGCATAAAAATGCGCGAGGTGGGATCTTGCTGTTTTGCAAAACTTGACTCCGCCACTTTTTCACCGACGCGATCTAATTCTTTCATTCGATCCGCCAGGACGGCTTCACTTTGATCCAAAAGCCAGCCTTCAGCTAATTTTTGCGCCATGGGATTTGTAGCCATGGTCTTTAAAAGACCGCCAAAACTTTTCGCTGCCTCACCAATAGCCGCTCCTTCAGAGCCCGCCATTTTTAACAGCTGCACTTGTTGCCACTTCATGTAGTCTTCAATTTGTTTTTGTACGCGAGGACTTTGGGAGGTGAACATTTTAATAGATCGAGGTCCCGCTTTTTCTAAGATCTCAACGTCTAAAGCCAAGCTGTGAGTATTCGGCCATTCACCACGCATGGCTTTTAAAAAATCTGCGAAGCTTTTAACCGCGACGGTTTCAATGGGCTGACTTAACATACCTTTAAGATAGTCTTTACCCCGTTGAACGATTTCAGCCTTTTTTTCACTGGATTCACCTTGCGCTAAAAGTGCATAGCTGATCGCCATTCGTTGTTCGAAGGTCAGGTACAATCCTTTTTCAGAATCGGCGGCAAAGGCTGCCTTAACAGCAACGATGACAAATAATAATATGAGAACGGCTTGTCTCAACATGATACATCCTTAAACCTTCGGGTTCAGGACAAGACTTGCACATTACAGACCGGGCCCGCTAACGAGTTAAGCAAATTTTATCTGTTAAAGAATTTTACAGCTACCAATTCGCGGCGCTATTCCAGAACTTCCACCGCATCGTTTTCTGAAATAATCCCGGTGTTTTCCGGGATCCATAAGACCCCAAAGCTGACTCCTCTTTCAATACGACGATAACTCGCCAAAGTCTTAAGGGGGTCCGGCCCCCGCGACTCACCCGTGGTTTGATCGATGTTTATAATTACACAGCGAATGCTGGCTTTGGGTTGAGATAAAATCACAGATCCGATTTTAATTTTCTTCCACTGATCTTCTTCATATGCTTTTGCCCCATCAACGACAATATTAGGACGAAAACGATTCATCGGGACCGGCACAGAAAGTCGAGAATTTAAGTCTTCCAGACTTTTTTGGCTGGTTAAAAGCAAAGGCCGACCATCCGCAAAACGAACCTCGGGGCTCCAGTTCCCTTCATCATTGGATCGCACACGGCGCTGAGAATAAGGCGCATATCTTACAAGGCGACAAGAAGTTCCTAAATATTGGGCAATACCTTGAGAGTAAAGATCCGGCTCTAAGGCCGCTTCAAAGGAATCATTCCACACCTGCACGGTGGCTTTACGTTGAAAGTTGTTTTTGGTGGAAATCTTAAAGAACATTTTGCCCAAACCTACCGTTAAGGCCTCGGGCTCATAGAAAGTTTCAATGGTCGCCATCTTCGGAAAGCCTCTTTGAGAAAGAAAACTTCCCTTATCATCAATGAGCATCCACTGGCGATCCCCGACCGGGCCCTGCTCGGTCATCTCAAAGTTTTTTACTTTTTGGCCGCGCGCCGACTTGATCGGATAAATGTGAAGCTCTTGAACTTTCATAACGAAATGCTTTCTCGTTCCCGAGCCTAAATCAAGATCTTTCTTGATTTTGCTGCAGGCAGATTGAATACTAAATGCGCCTTTAAGGCTCATAGGCTTTTTTGTTGCCGAAACAAAAGTGATTAAGTTCAAAAAAAATATCTTAGTAGTCGAGTTTGTTAGACGAATGCCACTCGATGATACCCGTATAAAACCTAATTCTTCTCGGTGATGAGGTATTTGTCTCAGCTCTGAGAATTTTATTAATAAACTTCAGGATTTTTTCAAAACTAAATCTTGGTTTGTTCAAAAGGGTCGTCTATGAGCTTTGCAAATAACTTACGTCGTCTACTGACCGACCGAAAAATGAGCGTTGCCGCACTTTCGCAGCAATCAGGTGTGCCCATTAAGACTCTCTATCATTGGCTGTCGGGACAGCAGCCTCGCAAGATGGATCATCTGTTTAAGATCTGCGATCTTTTGGATGTATCGGTGGAAGAACTCTTCGGCAGACCTAAAAGAGCTTCGGCTCCGTCGTCGCTGCCTCAGTCTTCGCTTCAAGAAGAGCTCAATGCCGGACTCTATGAGATTGTGTTACGCCCGGCTTCGCCACGCGGGAAATAAAAAAAAGGGTCTCGCATGAGACCCTTTTTAGAACGTGCTGCTTCAGCTTGCGCGCCTGTCCGCGCTCCAGCTCTGCGGCCGCAGGCCACTACCAACCAAGAACGTATCCGAAGATCAATGGCGCACAGATGGTGGCGTCTGATTCGACGATGTAGCTTGGCGTTGTTGGAGCTAGCTTACCCCAAGTGATCTTTTCATTTGGAATAGCTCCAGAGTATGAACCGTAGGAAGTTGTAGAGTCAGAAATTTGCGCAAAGTAGCTCCATAAAGGAACATCTTCATGACCCAAGTCTTGTTCAAGCATTGGAACGACACAGATTGGGAAATCGCCAGCGATACCACCACCGATTTGGAAAAAGCCAACCGGGTTCTTTTTAGAAGCGCCCATATACCACTCGGCCCACGTTTTCATGTACTCAATACCACCTTTAACCGTGGTTGATTTTTTGATTTCCCCTTTAATGCAGTAACCAGCAAAGATATTACCCAAAGTGGAGTCTTCCCACCCCGGAACAACCATCGGAAGATTTTTTTCAGCCGCCGCTAACAACCAAGAATTTTTGGGATCGATCTGGTAGTGTTCTTTTAATTTTCCAGAAAGAAGAATTTTGTACATGAATTCATGCGGGAAGTAAGACTCACCTTTTTTGTCAGCATCTTGCCAGTACTCAAGAACGGCCCCTTCAATACGACGGATGGCTTCGTGCTCTGGAATGCAGGTGTCCGTCACGCGGTTTAAGTGCTTTTCCAAAAGTTTTTGTTCATCCGCCGGAGTCAAATCACGGTAGTTCGGGATGCGCTCGTAGTGATCGTGCGCCACTAAGTTAAATACATCTTCTTCAAGGTTCGCCCCTGTGCAAGAAATCGCGTGGACTTTACCCGCGCGAATCATTTCCGCCAAAGAAAGTCCCAATTCCGCCGTCGACATCGCACCTGCCAAAGTCACTAACATTTGTCCGTTGTTCGCGATGTGTTTTTTGTAACCAACAGCGGCGTCTTTAAGTGCTGCGGCGTTGAAATGACGATAATGATGATCGATGAACTGAGAAATAGGTCCCATGACAAATGCTCCTTGCTTTAAAGGCCAGGAAAGTAGCACTTCTAGCCAGAAACTCAAGGGAGTTTTTAAGCGATTTTAATGGTCCAAAGGTTTTTGACCCAGAACAGCCTTGGCGAAAAATCCCTGATCTTTCTTGATATGCGAAAAACCCCGGTAATGCATCAGACCTTCCATGGGGTTTTGCGTATAGTTCTTGTAAAAAGGCTCATGAAAATCGACTGGGAATTGCTCTAAGGCCCAATCCAGATCTTTAGCATCTTCTTTTTGCACAGAGTCGACAAATCCCATGTGGCCTCCGGCTTTAAGAACTCGAAAACTTTCCTCCACCACTTGGCGGCGGATCTCAAGGGGAAGCTCATGAAATAGGAAACAAGAATAGATGAAGTCAAACTTGCCTTCTTGAAATGGCAGGCTTTCCGCCGCACCTTGAACGAAATCCACGCGCTCAAACTCTTTCAAATTGTCTTGCGCCTTTTTTAGATACGGATAACTCAAATCCAAAACAGTGATCTTGGCCTTGGGGTAGGCAAGCTTCATAAAGCGCGTGAGTCTTCCCGTGCCAGCTGCGACCTCTAAGAAGTGCAAGCCCTCACCATCACCCGGGTAAGCTTCTTTGGCTAACGGAATGATCAAGCGGCGCATGGCATCCGCTGAGCCCGAAAATAAGATTTCCACTTGATGCTCGTAAAGTTCTGCCGAATCTTTCGTCAGATACCCACCCGTTTGAAAATGGAAATTGCGCTGATAGTATTCGGGCAGTTCTTTTAAGAACTCCTGCGCTTCTGGATCAAAATCATTCTGATTGCGCTGTTCACGACGTTTTGAAATCTGATAACCATCAACCAAAAGGCGCGGATAACGCATAAAATGACGAACCGCTTTTTCCGGCTTTAAAACATCCAAGGGATAAAGCCCGCGTGCGATATTTTCACTGTCTTTTTTTAATAACTGAAAAAGTTCAGAATAAAGGCGCTTAATGTGTTGAGCTTCTAAGGATTTGCGCGGTCCGGTTTTTCCCGTCGCTAAGAACTCAAAAAAAGGCAAGGAGAACTGCTGAGCCGCGAAGTGAGCCGAGCGCATGAGCGAGTAACCTAATGTGATCTTATCTTTATAAGGAATTTTCAATTTCATAAAAACACCTCTTTCCTCGCAAGCCCTTGCCGGGCCTAATAAAGCTTAGCCTTAGTGGGCAAAGCTCTCAAGTCAGAGATGCTATTTTAGACAGCGGCGTCAGTGGATTCTTTGGCTTTGCGTTTACTTTCTTTGTACCAATGCACAAACGTCAATCCCAGAAGTGTGAAACCCGCTAAGATAATTAAACCAACAAGGGTAAACCAAGCAGCCACGATCATTATTGCACCTCTGGAGTGAGTTGGTTTTGAGTTTTCACAGAGGCATAAATTTGATTAACTACATAAGAGGCCATGAACAAACCAAACGAGCCCGTCACAAAGCTTGCGGTTCCGTGAATGACGTTGCGGTTATCACAACCATGCAACGCACTTTTCTGAGGGCATACGCACTTAAAACCATTGCCGTTATCGTACTTAAGCTCTTCTGGCAAGCGAGGTGTTTCATCGGAAAAAACGCAAGGGATGCCAAAATTTTTGTTATCAGTAAACCCATGCTTTTGGCGCAAAATCTTACGCACCGAAGCCGCCATCGGATCTCCAAAAGTTTTTCCTAAATCCGTAATTTTGATTCTTGTTGGATCCATCTTGGCCGCAGATCCACCCGAAGTAATCACTTTGATACCCTTAGCGCGGCAAGTAGCTAGCAAGTGGCATTTCGCCGTCATATTATCAATCGCATCCACGATAAAATCTGGATTATGCGATAACATCATTTCGGAATTTTCTTCGTTATAAAATTCAGGGATCACTTGAATGGTGGCTTGCGGGTTGATTTTGCGCAAACGTTCGCCCATCACTTCGGCTTTTTTCTTACCGACCAAACCTTGTAAAGCATGCAACTGACGATTGGCATTGGTGATACAAACTTCGTCAAAATCAATCACGGTGATTTTACCCACACCTGAACGCGCCAAAGATTCTGCGGCCCAAGACCCCACACCCCCAAGACCGATCACCATCACGTGCGAATTAAAAAGCTTGCTCATCACCGAGTCGCCGACCAAACGCCCCATGCGATCAAAACGGCGATGCAAAACGTATTGTGTTTCTGGCGGTTGAACCGGTTCCGTTGCGCTCAGAGAAGCAGAAGTTGCATTATTGGAGATGTTTTCGGTAGCAGGTGTTTCCATCAAGGTCCTCGGAATTACAGCTTAAAAAGTCTGCGAAAGTTCGCTGTAGTGATATCTAATATTTCTGTAGGATCAAGTGATTTCAGCTCGCCTATAGTTCTTGCCACCTCCCAAATGCTTTCAGGAGGATTCAGTTGCCCTTTATACATAGGCCCCCCTTGATCCGGGCTGTCACTTTCAATTAAAAGCCATTCTAACGGCAACTCTTTGACGGCTTGATGCAACTTTTGGTTCTCTGGACGGCATACGGGTCCCCCCACCGAAAGAAACAATCCCCGCTTGATAAAATCCTGAGCCTTCCCCCAACTGCCATTAAAAGAATGAACCAGGCCTCGTTGGGTCGGTAACCCCCAGATATCCATGATTTTAAGACTTTGTTGATGAGCCTGCACCAAATGCAAAACCATGGGTTTACCCGAAATCCCGGCAAGCTCTAACTGTTGCTCAAACACGGAAATCTGACGTTCTTGAGAGTCTTTCATAATATGGGGGCGAAAATCCAAACCCATTTCCCCAAGCCCCATGGCTTCCGGAAGGGCCCCCGCCAACATATCCAGCGCCTCTTCGCATTGGTCTTCGTCATGATCAATGACCCAGTAAGGATGAAGTCCAAAACACAGGCCGATGTTATCAGAATGCTCTCGCCACAAGGCGCGTTGACGATCCCAATCTTCGGGTCCCACGCCCCCTTGCATAAAAAAATGAATACCTTTGGCGCGAGCCTCGGCAATGATTCGTTCTTGCTGGCCGTCCCAACGAGTGTCTGCTAAATGTCCATGGGCATCCACCCACATTCCAAATCCCACCATAAGTGAGAAGAATATCTCAAAGACCTTAGAGAGCAATTTAAAAGTGCCCGCGCATCGGACGGCCATCGCCTCTGTACGCAATTTAATCATTTTGAACCCTCGCGCCATTTATGCAGACAGAGGTCTGCATGAGCATAAATAACATACAAGCTACACAGTTTTTCGATGAATTACGTGCGCATATGGCTAAACAGACAAAATCTAATATTCCGATCGAATTGATTTTTGCCATTGGCGACCCCAAGACTAATAACAACATCCCGTACATCGGAGTTTTTGATACGAACAATCCCAAAGCGAAACCTTTGATTCTGCTGACTAACCGACTCGGAACAGGCAGACGATGGACCAACGAAATCTCACCACTGAGTAAAGCTCATCCCGTTATTAATTTTGCACTTATCGCCTTTGAAAATAAAAAGGAGGAGTGGCGCATTCAAAACTTCGATTTCGATCTTAAAGATTCGGCAGACTTTCTCTTGCAATTTATGAGACAAGTCTCTTCTTATCTTTACTCTGATCAATAAAAAGGTGGATCATCTCTGCGTTAAAAGACTTTGCGGTGTCTAAGCTTGCATCAGTGGTTTTAGCTTCTTTTTCGTGCATACTAAACTCAACTACCGAAAAAGCCGTGAGGGTGTAATCGAGAACAAGACCAAAGCCATTCGTTTCCACAGACAGCGTCTTTGATTTTATATCAGCTTCTCGGATGACTACAACGTCCAGGTCATTAAGTCTTGAGTTAATATACCTATCAAGCGATCTAGAGTCTTCACACCGAACAACAGGGCCAAGTTTATCACCAACTATTTCTATGTAGCCATAAGGAGTACTATCAATAAATTCCTTATTACCCTTAAGCATGTCGATCAATTGCGCTACAGTCATATTCTCCACCCTCACCCCTATTTATCGGCGACTCTCTCAGTTCCAAACACCGATCTTGGTCTTGATTTGATTGATACTCCTCGTTGTAGCTAGCTCGATTCTGTTTCAGGACTTTACGGATAGAAAACAAAAACCGATCAGAACTCGTCAAGGAGTGTGTATGAAGCACAAAAGCTTACGTTTGGGTTACGATGTGACTATGGAAAAGGGCACAACTTGGAAGCCTTTGAAAGTTCAGTTTTGGACTCAAGAAGAGAGTTACAAAAAATTTCAAGCTTCTGAGCCATTTAAGTACATGGCCGATGCATTGACGGCTCTGTCAATGATCAAGCTGAATCATTTCATCAAAAGCCCAGTGGCCACTCCTCATATGGATTATAACTTTGCGACGGAAGCGTGGAAGGCCTTAGAACCCCATTGCGAGCTTTACGAGCGCTCTCACCAACGCACGCGTGCTTTGCAAACGCAGTTGGCCGTTGTGAATCCGGAAATCTGCAAAGAGTTTGAAAATCATTTCAACGAACAATTTGAAACCGTATTGAAACCTTGGGGTTTAGACCTGACGGCTATTGGCCCCTTACTAGACACTTTTGCGTGGTTTGAAGGTAAAATCGGTGGTCCATTGCTTTACAATTTCGGCTTAAATTTTTCTAAACCATTCATGGATAAGCTGCACACGCTTTATTCTTTTCTTTATCACTTGCGCAGTCTGGTGGCGGTTGATCACAACGCCCACGTCGAAGATCATTCGCACGAAGGTCTGCGTATTGATGCGATCACGGACTATTTGCCCCGCGCGGAGTACGTGGTGAATGATGCTTTACTTTACTGGAATTTCAAAAAGTTCTCGCAACCTTTTTCGGGTCCTAAAACGCCCGAAGGGCGTGTGGAAAAACTTTTCGTGGGTCCTATGGAAAAAGCTTTCCATAAGTATTCTCACCACGCTTGTCACTTGGTAGACAACTTACCACCCAGCTTTATTGCTTCATTAAATCCGATTGAGCTTGAAGAGGCCTTTTACCTAGTTCAAATGGACTGGTTGTTGGGTTCCCCTGCCGGCTTGCTATTTAAGATCCGCGAAGAAATTTTTGGCTTGCAAAACGGTTACGAAAAAATCTTCTGGAAAGACGTCGAACCCCAATACCACGGTAAACAAGTGGCTTTGCATTTATGCTGTGAACTGACGGAAGAAAATATATTCGGTAAAAAAAGCGCTTAAAGCGCTTTTTTTACTTACACACCTTGAGATCTCTGCGCCCGACGTTGCAACCAGCGTTGGCGCAACTTCTTAATCACGAAGTAAATAATCAATAGACCGATGACCGAAAACAAAACGATCTTAAACTGACGCAGTTTCGTCAAGATAGGTTCGCCATAATGGGCCAGCAAATAGATCTGCGTCGGCACACTGATTAATGCCGCAATACCATCAATCAATAAGAACTTCCACGCGGGGTACTGAAGCATGCCGCAAGCCAAGTGGCCTGGGAAGCGCAAGCCTGGAGTAAAACGGAAGATACCGCACGCGTAAGCGCCGTATTTATGAGTCCACTCTTCCACCCGTCTCATCATATCTTCGGGGAAGAAACGACGAACACGCGGATGATAAAGAAGCTTCCTGCCAAAGACGCGACCGATGACATAGATCAGGAAGTCGGCCCCCACCACGGCGGTAAAGGCAATGATTGAAGCCGTATGAACACTGACAACAGGGGCCCCCGGATACGGGGGTGGGAAGTGTTGGGGATGAGCCCCCATGAAAGCCAAGATACCGACCGAAATAAGTGTGAGCTCTTCAGGAATCGGAAAACCCACCGCCGAGAGCATCATCATGCCCACCAACGCCGCGTACACCGTCATCGGCTGATAAGCAAATTGTGACATCCACTGAAAAATGGGCTCGTTAGCAAATTCCAATACTGAATTCTCCCAGAAGGTTTACTATGCGGGAAAGGACCCCACTTGAACACCCTTACCACACCGTGCTATGTGTAGTTTTATAACCATCAAGGATAGTATGCAGAGTGCCAGAGGATTTGAATACGGAGTTCGTCATATAATCAGCCCTCGGTCGGGACCGATTATTGATGTTTTAGTAGGCATTTTGGAAATGTCAGCGAGCGAAGTTTTATTTTTGCTAGACCTGGGCTCTATTTATTTGAACCACGAACGACTTAATAAGAATTCCTCGGTTTCTGAAGGCGACTATGTGCGCGTGCACACGAAGCCGCGACGTTTTGTCGCCAACGACGGAAGATGGCGCGAACGCATGTTGTTCATCAATGAGCACTTTGTGGTGGTCAATAAGATTTCAAGCCTGCCCGTTCATGCCAGCGTCGACAACATTCAAGAAAACTTGCAAAGTTATTTAGCTAACGAATTAGGCGGCGAAGTTTTCGTGACTCATCGCCTGGATGTGCCCACACGTGGACTCATCGTGTATGCACGCACTCAAGAATTTCAATCAGCCTTTAATAAGCTTTTGATTTCACGCGAGATGAAAAAGGTGTATCGCGCGCGCGTGGAAGGCGTGGGCCTTCAACCCGGCCTGCTTCGTCATTATATGGAGCCCTCACCCCGCGCGCCTAAAAAAGTACAGCGCCATTTTCAAGAAGGCTTCCAAGAATGTCTTTTAGAAATTCTTGATGTCAAAGAAGTCTCTGTGGGCGTAAGCGAACTGCGCATTCAACTGCTGACCGGAAGAACGCATCAGATTCGCGCGCAGTTATCTTGCGAAGGCTTCCCGATCTTAAATGATCACGCTTACGGCGCAAAAAAGCTCAATGACTTAGAGGCCATTGAGCTGGAAGCATGTGAATTAGAATTTACAGATCCTTTGAGCGGCGAAAACTTCGCCTTTAAGATCTAAAGAATCGCGATATTCGTTAGAAGAAGATAGTCCGTGTTTTCGGGAAGGCCGTATTTCGCGCTATCACCACGGATCGTTCCGATTTCAGTTTGGTTTTCAACCACCAACGTAAACATCAGACCCCGTTGCACACGAATCCAAGCGGCAGCACCGTACACGAATTGAGTGTAGTGACGGCCATCCAGATTTTGCGCCGCGGAGGAGTTTTCCCAACGCTCGTTAAATCCCGTTTTAAGCTGAAGGCTGACCATGCTGTGCACGTCCCACTGAAGCTGACCATAATGTTCAAGCTCGGCAATCGCCGTGCGGCTTGCTCGCCCGGTGTTGGAATTGATGTACGAAGTTTGCGTCTGCAAATAGATTTCTGGTTTGGCGATGTACGCAATCGACCAATTACGGCTGATTGTGTAATCAGCATAACCTTCAAACTTCAGATAGCCGATTGATTTCTTATCCAACGTCGATTTTGAAGTCGGCAAATAGAATTTCACTTTACCAGAAAGATCGACGTCGCCGATATATCCCCAGTCATAGTTTGAATAAACAAAATGCACATCTTGCATTTGGAATTCTTCAGACTTGTTTTCACCACGTTCGTTGTAACCGGGGCTGGTATAACCAAATGGCACGCGCAGTGAATAACGTTGCGTTGAATCCACTTTGTAGTTGGTTGAAAGATAGTTGTAAGCAAAAATAGAACGGTCTTTTTGGTCTGGCTTGCCTTCTTCCATGTTCGGACGAGAAGCCAAAGAGAAGAAACTTAAAGACCAGTCTTTGAATTTTCCCGAAGTGCTGGAAACAACGGCATCGTCTCCATCTAAAACCGCAGCGTGTGTCGCAGGGGCTACAAACATCGCAGTCAGAGCGAGTGCCAAAATTCGTTTGCTCATGAAATCTCCTCGAGAAAAGGTTCTGAAGGTTATGCCATAATGCGGCGTGCTACGCAATAGCCAATCTTTTGGCAGCGCCCCTTGAACCAAATCTTAAAACTCTTTGAGCTTGAGAAGAACCGTCAAACACTCTATGGTGACGCCATGAAAAATTTACGACTTATTTCACAGTTATCTTTAGCAGTTTTACTCGCGTTTTCCCTCGGTTGTGCCGTCAGTTTCAACAGGCCCACGTGGCAGCTACCACCGAAGGCAGATGACGAAATCAGTGTGATGAGTTTTAACGTAGAAAACCTTTTTGACACCGTAAAAACCCCGGGCCACAACGACGAAACTTATCTGCCCTTGTCGTTAAAAAAGCGTGATGCCTCTTTACGCAAGGCCTGTGAAGACAATAACGACAGCACCTACCGTCGCAACGAGTGCCTAGGCACCGATTGGACTCAAGACGCTTTAGATGCCAAATTAGAAAATATCGGCAAAGTCGTTTTAGGGGTTGATGGCAATGGCCCTGACAATCTGATGCTGATTGAGATCGAAAGCGATGTGGTTTTAGCTCAGCTCAATAAGGTGCTAGAAAAAGCCAACTATAAGACTCAAGTCATTATCGATGGCCCGGATAAACGTGGCATTAACTTGGCCTTTCTGTCTCGACTGCCCTTGCTGGGAAAGCCCGTCCTGCACCCCATCCCTTGGAAGCCGGAAAATGACAAGGACAAAGAGTGGATGGAGAAATCTCGTCGTATTCTGGAAGTCACCGTAAAAGCCCCTAATGGCGATCCTATCACATTTTTAGTCGGTCACTTTCCTTCCCAATCAAACCCAAGCTATTGGCGAGAACAGATTGCGGCTTATGCGGCAGAGCTTATTAAAGCCAAAGGCCCTGATGCCATGGTGGTTTTAGGCGGAGACCTGAACGTCACACATGAAGAAGAAGAGAGCAAAAAGATCCTGACGAATACCTTGGGTCATGTGGGGGCGATCTCTCACTTCGTCGGTTGCAAGTCCTGCGATGGCACTCATAATTACCGCAAATCTTGGTCTTTCTTAGACGTGCAAGTCTTCAGCAAAGGCCTTCTGGCTGACGGCAAAGGCAGTTATAAGCTGCTTCCCGAAACTATCGATGTGATTCGTTATAACGATGTTCACCTTTCAAAAGGTAAATATCCGAAGCGCTGGGACAGCGAAACGCAAACCGGGGTTTCGGATCACTTCCCGTTATATTCTCGATTGAAGCAACGAAGCCCGGCAAAGACCCCGGTGAAAGAAGAAGCCGCCCCTGCTGCAAAAAAAGCGACACCGCCGAAAGCCAAAACTCCTAAGAAGAAGTCATCTGGTTCTTAAAATAAAAAAAGCCGTGGGTTCCACGGCTTTTTTTATTTCTCATTTATTTTTTCTAAACTTAGTAAACTTGCAAACGGCTTAGATCCACCACCGGACGTTGACCGCATTCAGCCAAAGTTTTATTCCAGTCTTTACCTTGGATCGACACGCTGTCATCGCTAAATAGCATGACAGTCGCTGGTTTTTTCGGGTCAGAAACAAAGCTTGCAGATCCATTCAATCGGTTGCAGTTCGTATCTAAGATGACCGTTTGATTGGCACCATCCATTTTAACAAACCAAGGGGCCTTGGTGTTGTCGTTTTGATTCGGATAATCAAGAGTGATTGCCGAGCTTAAGATTTTAACCGTGTTCGTGCTTAAAGAAGCGCGATCAACCACCAAGTTCATTTGCATTTTAATATTTTGTTCAGAGCGTTTTTCAGCCGCAGACTTACTGCCGATGATCTTACCTTCCGTCACGAAACGGACAGTGAGTTGGTCCGGTGAGCTGCCCACCGCGACGATGACATTGTAAACAGTCTCTTGCAAGTTGACGTAGTACTTATCCTTACCAACGGCATCCGCATTTGATCGCATTACGCAGGGAAAGATTTTTCCTTTGTTCTCACAAATTTTGTCCGCCTCTGCCGATAAACCCTCTAACTGTCCACCCTGAAATGAGAGGCCCACAGCGATTTTTTTTGAAACTCCCGATTTAACAGAACCTTCAGCACCCTCATAGACAAAGTCTTTAACTTCGGTGCTCACCCCATAGGTATGAACAGCGCCGTCGGCATTCAGTTTTTCAACGCGGAAGTTATTGTTACCAGCATCCAGAGTTTCGCTCGCAACTTTGATAAATTGAATCACTTCGATTTGTCTTTCACCTAAGAAAGCCGCCAGCGAAAACGAGCTTTTTAAGTTGAAAGACGTGGCCGCGCCATTATTACCACCATTGCGGCTGTTGGTACGAAGACCACCGCCGGAAGTATCCAGCTTCACGTCGCGAGTACAAGCCGTGGTTAAAAGTGCCGAGGAAAGAAAAAGAGCGGTCAGAAGACTTTGTGTTTTCATGGGTCCGCAATCTAGCCGGAAAGGACGGAAACTTCCACTAGGATTCCCGCTGACTGACATTTCCTGACGTAATCCTGAAAATTTACACGGATGTTAAAACAGTAAACAGGCAGCGTAAGCCCCCGTTATTGATTTTAATCTCTTTAGATTTCTTATAACCCGCTGGAATCACTGAAAGAGGCTCGCGTTCCGGATACAAGAAGCCGATTTGCTGAGGTTTGTAAAGAGAACACAGTTCTTTTGCTAAGCCCTTAAAACCCTCTGTCAAAGCTTGAGGCAGACGCTCCCCGTAAGGCGGATTCAAGATCATCCACAAGGGACCTGAGAATGCCTCGGTGTTCTTTAAAGCGTCTTGGGTTTTCACCGCAAAGTCGGCCTTCACCAACGACTCTCGCGTGTGTTTGGCAATTTGACTTTCTGCTTCGGCAAAGTTTGTTCGCGCGACGGCGAGCATTTCGGGGTTCAAATCAAAGCCGCGCAGCTTTCCAAACAAAGGTGTGGTGGGCATGCGATAATTTAAAGAAAAACTTTCGGATTGAAAAAGCTTCGGCGTCTTTTTCCATTTTTGAAAAGCAAAAGGACGCGAAAACTGCCCCGTCCAGAGGGTGCGCGCTTCGGACAATAAAGTCCCAGAGCCACACATGGGATCTAGCAACGTCACCCGCGCCAGCTCTGAAGGTGTTGTGGTTTCGCCAATAAATTCTTTTAGCATAAAGCTCGCGATGGTTTCACGTAAAGGGGCTTCGCCTTTTAATGTGGACCATCCGCGCTTGTGTAAGTGCTCGCCCGTAGAATCCAAACTGATGGTGCAATAATCTTCTTCCATGCGAATGTAAATCGTCGCACAGGGTTCGGTCCCCGCGGGGACCGAGGCGAAGAGTTCTTTAAGGGCGGACCCGGCACTGTCTTCTAAACGTTTTTCATTGTTCACGCGGCTTTTTTGCGCGGCCACTTCGAATTCCACATTGCCGTGATGAAGATAATCTCTCCACGGCAGGGATTTAAATTTTTGATAGAATTTTGGCAGATCGCGGGTTTTAAAATTTGCCATCCGTAAAAGCACACGATGGGCGGTTTTTAGAAAGAAATTAAGCTGCAGCCCTGCAAAGATATCGGTTTCAAATTCTAGGCCCCCTGGCACAATCACAACTTCCGGAAATGGCAAGGTGTGGGTTTGCGAATCCTTGCCTAATAAATAAGGCCAGATCTCTTTCATTTCTTGAAGAGCGGTTTTTTCAAATCCCATCGCGGTGGAAACAAAGAAGGCGTTCAACTAAAATCTCCAGTACGCATCAAAAGAAACGAAGTAACCATTCGCATTGTCACCGCTAGGAAAAAGAGTGAATTCCGTAATATCTGTCGAGGTCAAAGATGCACCTAAGTGGAAACGGTCCCAAATTTTCAAGTACGTCAAGTAGCCACCGACCGTCTTGCTTTCAAAGTTATAACTGGGCCCCAATAAAACGCGATCCCAGTTGCTTAAGATGAGCTCATACCCACTTTGCAAACTGCTCGTACCCAAAGACTTGATCACCGTGGCATTTTCGGCATTATCAAAACTGTAAAGCGCGATACTGACAAAAGTATGTGAGATCGTACTTTCAGAAGAAATCGAGTCCCAATAGATATTCAAATTCAAAGAAGACGAAGTTTGATTTGGGATTTTCGCGTAAGACAGACCGGAAGAAACAACATTCGAAACCGAATCGTAAAGTTTGGCCTTAAAAGAAGCATTCGGAGCCCCCGCAAAAAAAGCGGGGACGATTGTTGAAGCCGTAAACCAGGATTTCACGCCGTAATTAACCTGACCAAACCACGTCAGCATGTATTCGTCTTTCCACAAAGTCTGAGCCGTGTCACCGGCCGTGATCCCTTGAGTGAAAAGGGGGCGGTATTTTGCGGAAATCTTTTTGCCTTCTTCTTTAATGATTAAATCCGTGGTGCCTTTGTAGCGTTCATTATCGCTGCTTAAATCCAAATGGGTCATTTGATCGCCCACCTGAATAAAGCTGGTGCGAGACTGGCGCAAAAGCTCGCACATGATTTCGAACGTGCCATCTTGCTTGTTTTCAATCCCCGTCACTTCAACAAAGCCCACAATCCCCACACCCGGGGTTTGAGATTCTAAAACAATGACCTCGCCGATATGCCAATCGCTGAAATTCGAAACCGCTTTTAAAGTTTTATTATCAATAAGCTGGATGACTCGGGCGGAAGCACGAGGATTCTGCTGAGAAACGCCATCATTAGCCGGCCCCCGCAAAATGATAGGCGCTTCATCATCAATATTAGCTTGAGCCGATAAAGAAAATAAAATGAAACCTATAAGAACCCATAAACGCGTCATGGGTCGACCTTATATTACTTTTGAGGCTTGTTCAATTGATCCTTGAGGGCTCCGAAAATACGCAAAATATTCATCCGCGAAGCTTCGGGCAGAGATTTCTTCGTAAATTGGAATCCCACCAGGTCCGCCGGTCCCGGAATGGCACCTTTGAACACCAGATACGCAAAACCTTCCGTCAAAAAGGTGTCGGGAGTGCCCGGTTTGACCGTTTTAAGGAATGACATAAATCTGGGTGCCGCGGCGTAAACCTCGTCTAACGAGAAAGTTTGGTTTTGGTCCGCATCATAAATGGTCATCAGGTTTTCTACGTAATGCAAAATGGTCGTCATGGTACGAACATTCGCCGTATCGATGAAGCCTGCTTTTTGGTCCGGAGTCGCCGACGTTGCCAACAAATAATTAAAAAACTCGGCCCATTGTTTGTCATTTAAAGACTTAATATAGGCCGCCATCCCGGGAACATTCGAAAAATAAACGTCAAAACGGTTTTTCAGTTCTTTTTGGAAGCAGTCCTGCTTCAAGAATGCTTTTCCGAAAAGATCTTTGGTTTCCATCGCGCACACTTTCGTCAGGCCCGATTGCAAAGCTTCTGATGTCGCTAGTCCGGCGGCAAACAGCGTGCTGACAAACTCATAAGTTTCAGCTTGGTCCATGGTCTCATTTCCATTACCACTGAAAGTAAAAAAGTTGGCCTCTTGGAAGCTGCGCCCGCCCGAGTTGCCCGTGCGTGGATCGAAAGCGCCGATATCCAAGAAAAACTCTTTAAAGTCATCATACCAAGAGCTTAATCCTTCTTTGGAAATGCCTGCCTGGCTCATGGTTTTATCAACGTTGTCACCATAACCAATCATCAAAATACGCGACAGACCACGCATTAAATTGGCCTTGGATAAGGACTTCCAAGTCTGACCGGTCTTAGCGGTGTTTAAAGAAATAAACATCTGACCCTGGCTATTATAAATAACTGGAATCTTACTTTGTAATAACAAGCCATAGTCTTCCCAGGCCCATTTCAAAGCCTGCTGCTCAAAAGGGTCTTCCGTCAGACCTTTTTCAATCACAAAGTTTTTATCAAAAGATTTATAAGCCGATACCAGTTGTTCTTGTGACAAGGCTTGGGTGCTTTCTGGATATGGAACGTTATCTACGAAGCTTTGAATCAAACGCCATACATTGTATTCCCGCTGCAAAGTCGCCAGGTGTTTGCGCTCTAAACCGATAAATCCACGCGTATCAGCCTTGCGCTGGGGATCGAGCATTTTTAACAAGACCGCACGATACATTTTTTTAGCAGAAGCCGGTTGAATATTTAAATGGGTCTTAGGCAAAACCTGATCAATCAAAGCATCTAGGTCCTGTACCGGAATATAACCGATGATTCTCATCTGATGAGATTCGGCGATGACCTTCATGGCTTTATTTAAGAACTGACTGATTTGACGCAATTTCTGAGCGTCATTAAATTCAAAATCACTTAAGTTGTAGTGATACTTCAACAGCAACTCATACACGTCGACAAAGGAATCCAAAGCGTCCATCCATTGACTGAGGCCCGTAAAGTTGGCGCGACGGCCTAAAAGAATGTTTTTAACGGCTTCAACTACCGGCACCCATTCTCCATATTGCTCGTAAGGGGCAAAGGTTTCTTCCCCCTTAATGAATTTCGCAAATCCGGCCAAAACATTCTTCGCGTCTTCGAATGAATAATCTGATTTTGCAATCTGCGTGATTTCCAATATTTTCTTGGCACTTCGGCGCAGCTGCTCTGTCGCCATGGAAATCTGTTCCCATTCAGCTTTTTTCTGATGAGTTTGATTTAAAAGAATTTTTATGTGGGGAGTTAATAAAATCGCTTCTTTTTTTACGACCGACAAAAACTCAATAAGCCCGGCGATTTCATCTTTTTTTAGCTGCTCAACAGTTCCGCCGACAAGCGCGCGTTTGATTTTCATCAACTCCTTCGCAAACTCGGCCGTCACATTGTTTTGTTTTAAAAAATATTTCCCAAAGAACCGACGGATTTCTTCAACCGTGTAGCCACCTTCAACCGAACCAAAGGTTTTTTTGTTAAAGTATTTTAAGGCCTCACTCATGCAATCAAAACCGCCTTCGATATCGGCTTGGCTGATTTCACCGATAGAAAATGCCTTCATTTGCGTGGGCAAATCCTGCAGACACTTAAAGCGAGCATCTGAAAATTCGATCACTTCGGGTTTGTGTTTTTCACCCTTCAAATAGTCACTGCAACCCACCGTAGATAGAGTTAAGATTGCCGACAGGCCTAATGAAGTCACCGCTTTAAAAGACATAAGCGACTCCCACCATCAGACGATCATTATTTACGAATTGAGCAATTTCGTTTTGATTTTCAACCGTCAAAGGGCCCGCTTTCACCATTTGCATTTCGCCCATCAGGGACCATAGGCCCGACAGACGGAAACGCGCGCTGAAACGGATCAAGTCAAAATCATTTTTTTCAGAGTGAGTCAAACTGAGCTTAGAAATAAGGCGGCGATCCTTTTTAAATGCATAATTCGTCATCAACGCAATCTGTTGGGCTTGACGATAAGGATAACGCGTCATAAGTGCCGCGCGATTGGGATTAGCCAGCTCCCCTTGTTCGGTCACTTCTCCACCGAAGATTTCTAAATGCTGAACGCTTACGCCCCAACGGGCATTGCTCCACTCCATGTAGGGACTTAACAAAGTCGCATCGGTGAAAACAGGATGAGTCCATTTTTCTTCGAAAATTTCATCTTTGCTGGGACGATCTAAGGTTCCGCTCATCCCCATACGGAAATTGCGAATACGATAGCTAACATCAGCTCCCATTAATGAGTGATAAAAGACTTGAGGTTGTAAATCCACGACCCCTTTAAGTTGGCCGACATCAAGATTGCCCTCATAACCAATCGCCAATTGGTTGGCAGGTTTGTAGGCATAGCTTAATTGCGCACGCAAACTTTGTGGGTCCCCAACAGAGATCTTCATACCGAAAGAGTTTTGCAAAACGATTTGGGTCTCATCAGGTTTTTTAAATTGATAATCAATCCCCGTTGCTTCTTGCCAAATGCGGATGCTATCAGGCGGACGGCGGAACCACGGATTCCCCTTAACAAAACTGCCATTTTCAATTTCAAAACTGGGTCCTTGATCCGGAATGTATAAAGGAGATCCAAAAAGAGTCATTGTATAATAAGGACGATCGACTTGCCAAAAAAGACCGGAAAGTCCTTGGCGTTCTGGAGACAGTGGATTCCACTTAAATAACGGCTCCCACACGCCCAAATCCCAACGCGCATCCATCTCATTCCAGTTAATACGCTTGCGACCTATATAAAGTGTTGAGTCATCTCCAAAGCGGGATTGCGTGTAAAGTTCTGCGATATTCAAATAATTTAAAAGCGGAGCGCCCAAGGCCACCGCACCCGAAACATCCATTTTTAAAACTTCATCGGCAAAGGGATCTGTTCTTAATTGCGCTCCAACAAATTGATAGCTGGTTTTTTGGGTGGCTTCAAAATCGGGACTGATAAATGAATCCGAAAGAAGGCGCATCTCTGTATGGACTTTAGAAATAGCGGCCGTAGATTCCGCCACCGGAGCGGCCTGTTTAAACTGTGGCGGTGTAGAAAGCTTCATTGTCGAAGCCGTCGTGCCTTGCGAAAAGGCCCCCAGAGGCGCTAAAAGGAGGGACCCTGCAGCCAAAACGAATTTAATTGATCCCCAGAAGGGTTTTAAGACCTCATAATTCATGGGCCTCCTCACCCCCTTGAACGTTCAAGGGTCGTACCCACCCAGCTGCCTTTTATGACCCAGCCTCTTAAAAACTTTTAAACAAGTGACCTTTTTCGGCGCCTTTGTTAGGCTCGAAGGCATGTTAGTTCGGACGCCTAAAAGTGCTAAATTTTTAATCATTCGCTTTTCCGCCTATGGAGACGTGATTCAGACTTTGAGCGTTCCTGCGGGCATTAAACAAACCTATCCTGAGGCGGAAATCCAGTTTATCACTCGCAAGGATATGGCTCCGCTATTAGAAAACCACCCGGCCATTGACCGTGTCTGGGCCTTTGATCGCAAAGACAAACCTTGGAAGCTTGTAAAACTGGCGATGTCCATGCGCGGAGAAAAATTCACGCATATTTACGATGCTCACAACAACATGCGCTCACGCCTGGTTGTCTGGACGTTGCGACCGTGGGGTTTTTTAGGCCTGGGGGCAAAATTCATTCGTCGATCGATCCGTCGCTGGAAAAGATTTTTACTTTTCCGTTTTCGTATTAATAAATTTGAAATGCCTTTTTCAGGTCAGCGCGATCTTTTAGAGCCTCTGCAACCTTGGGGAGTCTCAAAACTGGCGCCCCCAGCCCCGCAGCTTTTTCCAAGTGACATCCATCGTGCCAAAGCCCGCGAGCTTTTAGGCGAGTTTAAAAATGCCATCGCATTAGCCCCTTCGGCGGCGTATTTTTTAAAGCGCTGGCCTAAAGATTATTTTATGAAGCTGATCGAACTGCACCCTGATGACAAGTTTGTGTTATTAGGGGGGCCCGAAGATTCGTTTATCGAAGATATCCGTGCGGTCGCGCCCGAGCGTGTTTTAAACTTAGCGGGAAAATGTTCGATGCAAGTCAGTGCCGCCGTGGTGGCGGAATCAAAACTGATAGTAGCCAACGACACCGGCCTTTTGCATGTGGCAGAGCAGCTGGGAAAGCCTGCCGTGGCCCTCATGGGACCCGCTCCGTTTGGCTTTCCGTCTCGTCCCGCAACGAAGATTATGGAAATCAATTTACCTTGCCGTCCTTGCAGCAAACACGGTCAAGGACCTTGCATCAATAAATTTAAATTTCATCAATGCCTTGTCGATATCTCTCCAGAAATGGTTTCTAACTCTGTACGACAACTGAAAGATTCGGGCCTATGAGTTCTTTTGTGTTTTTTATTTATAAATACATTCTTGCTCCTATTGTGTATGTACTACTGCAACTCTTGCGTCCTTTTTTAAGTGGCAAGCTGCGCGAGATGATCGAGGATAAAAATCATTCTTTAACAAATATCAAATCCTCTTTGAGCGAAGATCAAATCCGCGCCAGCCAGCCCATTTGGATCCATGCCGCCAGTGGTGAAATAGAATATGCTCGTCCGGTGATTCGTGAACTTAAAAAACGTTTTCCGGAAATCCCCTTGCTGGTCACCTACACTTCGCCATCAGCTAAAAAAATCTTAGCGCAAATCCCTGAAGTCGATGTTTGGGCTTCTTTACCTTGGGACCTTTCAAGCTCAGTTCAGCATTTTATTTCGCGCTGGAATCCGCGCATGCTGCTTTTTTCCCGCACGGATGTGTGGCCGGTCTTAGCCGAAGTGGCGCATAAAAACTCAGTCCCAATGATGCTGTTTTCTGCGACATTTGCGGAAAACTCTTCGCGCCTGAAGGGGATTTCTCGTTTTTTAACCCGCCACACTTTGGGATTCTTAGATGAAGTGCACTGCGTTTCTGCTGAAGACATTCAGAATTTAGATGCCTTGGCTTTAAAAACCTCAGTGGTTGTTAGTGGCGATACCCGTTTTGATCAGGTCTTTCACCGCCTTGAAAATCCGCGCGCTTTAAAAAATGAGCTGATGCCAAGCCCTGAGGATTTTATCTTTATCGCCGGTTCATCATGGCCGGAAGATGAAACCGTCTTAGTGACGGCTTTGGCTAAGCTAAAAGGACTTTATTTACGTTCGATCATTGCACCTCATGAAACTCACGAAGAGCATTTAACAAGCCTTGAAGCCCAGTTAGACAGCGCCGGCTTAAAGCATGTTCGTTACTCTAAAGCTCTGCAATGGCATGGTGATGAGATTTTGATCATCGATCAGGTTGGAATCTTAGCCGAGCTTTACACGTGGGCGGATGTGGCCTTTATCGGCGGTTCCTTTAAAAAACAAGTCCACAGCGTGATGGAGGCTTTGGCGGCGGGGCTGCCGGTGATGGTCGGACCTCACCACCAGAACAACCGCGAGGCTTTGTTTTACCAGAAGAAAAGCTTTTCATCGGGAATGATTGTGCAGGTCGTACACTCCCCCGAGGACGTCGTCGTTTTACTGCAAAGAATGAAAAAACTGCAGCAACAATGGCCTCATATCAAAGAAGAGATTCGTTCAGAAGTGGGTAAGAATAAGAAGTCAACCTTGCGCGTGATGGCTTCAATTGAAAAGATCTTAGAGTCTTAATCCAAGATCTATTTCATTCGCTGTTTGACGTATTGTTCGACGGATTCTTGAAAGCTTTGTCGCATCAATGCCGTATTTAAAACTTCCACCTTAGGCAGGCTGGCTTCATTAAAAGCAAAATACAGGTCTTTTGTTTCAAGAACTTTAGGATTAAGGCGGATTTTGTCTCGATGTAAAGAAAAGACCTTTTTCAAATAGTACGTTCCCACAAACATATCGATGAGGACCGCATCCACACTGCCCGCGATAAGACGTCGAATAGTGGATTCTTCGCTTAAAAGCGTCACGGTTTTAAAAGATCCATCTTTCACCAAAGCATTGAATTCAGCCGTGTTGCCATAACCTTCCGTCACCGCAAAGGTTTTACCTTTAAGGTCTTTAAGCTGTTCCCACTTCATGGGATTTTCTTTTCGCTCCATAAAGCTGACGGGCGAAGAAAACAAAGGGGCCGACGCTTGGAAATCAGGTAAAATTTCTTCTTTCCAAGCGGGGAAATACCCCACAAAAGATCTTCGCGCCGCCATTTTGCGCGTTTGCACCCACGGGTAAAAAACGAATTCAACAGTGATGCCTTTTTTCTGCAAAGCCTCCCTCAGGGCGTCTGCCGCCGCACCGTTTTTATAACATTTTGAACAGACATAAGGGGGCCATTCTAAGGTGGCAATCTTCCAACTTTCTGCCTGGGACGAAAGTGAAAACACTAAGATAAAAAATAACACCAGCACGTTCTTCATGCTTTCATTATGCTCCGGGCAAGAGCCCTAAAAACAGTTACATCCATGGCATCTTCAAATGCATTTTTTCTTCAAAATTCATGAACTATCCTCTCACAAACGTTCGGTTTTAATACAGATTAAGTTCATGGATATGGGGCGTGGCTGCCCTAAAATGTCATCTGTATAGAGTCTTATCTTTAAAACCAATTGCTTTCAATACAACCCTGCAGTTTCGAGCACAGATATTGATATAAGGAAAGGCAACGGGGTACGAATGAAGAGCATCGCATACGTCACATTTTGTCTCATTTTGATACTGAGCTCAGTTTCTCTGGCTCAGGGTCAATCGAGCGCCTCTATCAAAGAGGTGGCCAAAGAGGTGGTCAAAGAGGCTCAAAATGCCAAAGCGGCGACAGCGGAAAAGAAATTTTCTGCTGAGTGGCGTTTGCGTATGAGTGGCGAAGATTATCATGATGAGCAAAGCCAATCTAAAATCTTTGCTTTAAAAACCGACCTTAAAGCAAAATACCAATTGCACTCAACCCTTCTTATCGACCTTCAACCCTCTTTACGCCTTCAATCTGGCACCACTCAATCCGTCGACGGAGCTGATAAGCCCGAAAACAAAATCTCTTTAACTCAAGCCGCTTTGGTTTATCGCCCCTTATCCATCACACGCATTTCTGCGGGCGCTTTAAATCA
This sequence comes from Bdellovibrio bacteriovorus, assembly GCF_001592735.1. Lineage (NCBI taxonomy): Bacteria > Pseudomonadati > Bdellovibrionota > Bdellovibrionia > Bdellovibrionales > Pseudobdellovibrionaceae > Bdellovibrio > Bdellovibrio bacteriovorus. Next base: position 103,171 of record NZ_LUKE01000004.1, on the reverse strand, counting down.
AACTTATCTGCACTCAGACCTGCTTGTCGATGAAATTGCTTTCCCTGCGGCACGCGCCGAACTTCTTTTGACTCGCGGAACTGTGCTTTCGGCCTTTGTATTTGAAACCGCCATCCCGACATCAACCTCATTGAGCACAAACACACGCGAACTTGAGCCTACACCTTCATTAAATACCGTTGCTTTAAAGGTGAATTTGCAAGGCTCTAAAAACCTTTATCTTCGTATGACCGGTGGATACTTCATCTTTAATAACCTCCCATCTGCGGTGGCGCAGTCTTCGCGTCTTTTGGGGAATGAAGTTGAATCCATCTCTGACGCACAATATGCCTTTACCAACAAATTTGAAGGCTATGAGGCGAAAGTTGACTTTAAAGCCCCGGTCACGGCATGGCTAAATATCGTCGGCGGAGCCCAATACATCACAAACACCAAAGCGGCCGCAGAATTTGCTTCGGGATCTACTTACGGCGCGGGTGCCGAGATCTACTTTAATAAAGGTTTAAGCCTGGATATCACTGGCGGTATTTTCTCTATCGCTCCGGAGGCGGCGGTGTCTTACTTTAATGCCAATCGCTTTGAAACCAATCGCAACGGATACTTTGCTAAGACCTTCTTGGACTTTGAAAAGCAAGGCTTCCGCGTGGGCGTTGAGTATCAAGAATCTGACGTCATGTTCATCAATTCAATTCAATCGAAAGATCAAAAAGTATTTTTGAAATTGGAGACTTCTTATGCTGACATCTAAAAGCCTCAATTTCATCTTAATGAATATGCTGCTGACGGTTTCTTTGGTGGGTTGTAACCTTCCTTCACCCCAGGAAAAGCCTGAAAACAGCAAAAGCGGCACTTCTGTTGCGACTTTCAAAGCAACGGCGGACGTTAAGAAATCTCAAGGCATTGAGACTCAAGTTCAAGGAACCTTTGCTCTGCCCGTTTCCAAAGTCTTTAACTTAGTGGCCTGCCTTAAGGATGTGGCTTACGATAAAGCCATCCAAGGTCATGAATTCCAAATCGTTGAAAATGAAACCAAAGCTACCAGCGACAAAGAAGGTTGCATCACGTGGGCCGAACAAATCAATTTCAACTATTTATCTGACTCTCAGTATATCTTATTAGAGCGCACGATCCGCGGAACAAAGCTTCACAAAGGGGAACAAAAAGTTTCTTTTGCGATCAACCCCTGGTCGCACGGAGAAAACTTACCACCGGTCCTAAACCCCAATGACGGCAATGAAATTCCACGTCTATTAAATAAATCAACCGACATCGCCTTAGCATTAAAGGGTTTTTCGAAAGAAAACACCCCGATCGTGCGTCCGCTCTTAGTTGACGAGGGGCGCTTTTTTATCACGGAACAAAAAATCACCGCGGATAAAATTGTCGTTTCGGTTGAAGTTCACCCGAAAGTTAACCTACAGCTAAGCAAAATGAACGGCGATCTTTTCAGCCGCCCACTAACGTCCGGAACTTTCCGTGCGCGCTTAAAACTGATTCATGCTTACACGACCACCAAAGAGATCCGTCGTTTGATGGCCCAAACTGAGTATATCCAAGCGACCATGACCAACGGAAACTTAAGCGTCAAAGCTCCGATGTCTTTACCCGCGCTGCCTACGCGTGGTCAGTTTTTCTTAGGTTTAGAGCTTGAGCCGATCGGCGCGCCTCAAGGCATGAGTGGCTTTGCGGGCGTTTATTATATCAGTGAGTATGATGGCCTTAAAGGAACCGGATTCTTAAAGTTAAGTCCGCTGGTTTCGCAAAATCCTCATTTTAAATTAGACAGCTTCATAAATGCTAATATTGCAGAAATCATGTCACAGCCAACTGTGGCCTCACCCGTCATCACGGACGGCAAAAAAGGCGAAGAAACCGTGCGCGTTTTAAGAAACGCCAACCGCCCCAATGACCTAGAAGCCGATATCTATCAGAAGCCAAAAATTCAAATCGCCAAACTTGATTTCGATTTTCTGCGCGTAGGCCAAGAGCACACGTCGAGCCGACAAATTTATTACTCTATTAAAGCCTGCTTCCGTCACGGCTTAGATCAAAAAACCGTGCGCGCTCAGACCTTTAAGATCACGAAATTCAATCCATCTTCTTCAGCAGTTCCCACGACCGTGGAAAAAACGACGGATGTGAATTCTTGTGTTATCTGGGAAGAAAACATCAGCTTTGATTACTTTGCTTGCCACCGTTATTTAAAAGGTTCGGTCAAGTTTCAAAATGCCGATCTAGGAGTTAATGAAGAGATCGGCATCTTGGTAAATCCTTGGGAAACAAACGGAAATGCATTAGGACGTGATTTACGTTACGTCGATCCTAAAGAAAAATTACCATTGGACTGTAAGTCCGAAGAGCGTCCTCGCACCCAGATTGCCTTAGACGGGTTCAACTATAATACTGTTTCCTACCGTTATAAAATTGATGCGAACTTGAATATGACCATGGTCAAAAAAATCCAGTTCAAAATGGACGGTCGTATGCTTGTGTACTCCAGCCTTTCAAATGGTTGGAGCAATCCAGAGCGCTTGCGTGATGGCGTCTACCTTTTGCGCACGGCAATCGTAAAAAACCAAGACTATGATAACAACCAAAACACCTACGTAGCTTCGGCAGAAAAATTTGTGAACGTTTTAAGTGGTCAGGTGAATACGGATTTAACTTACGAAACCCAAGACCTCAAAGCTTTGGGCAATCGCAACACCATCTTGGTAGAAATCCACCCTATTGACGACAGCAAGGTGACCGTCACAAAAGAAGAAATCAAACTTAAAGATGCTTCATTGCCATTAAGTTCGGCCATCGATAAAAAATCATCTTTAGAAAGCCCTACGTATGTGGGCACCATCATTCTGAATGTGGATGATGCCAATCGCTCTTTGCGTATCATGGATGGTGCGGTCATGAGCGAGCTGTTATTAAAAGGCAAAGGTATTAATAACTCATCAACCAGCAACATCATCGAAAAAGTGGTGGAACAAGGTCTTGTTGATCAGAAAGCTTTGCAAGACAGAATTTCAACTCGCGCCCAACAAAATGTTTTCATGAAAGAAAACAATGTCGACGCCGTCGAGATGAGTCTGTTTAAAACCAACACTCCCCTGGTGGAACTTTTAGGGGGAACTAAATTAGCTGAAAAACAGCTTTTAACTAAAGCGGAACTATTAAACATCATCAGCACCGGTCAGATCTCCACTGAAACAGCTTTAAAGCTTTGCGCGTTCTGGAGCAAAGACTATTGGCGCGTGATGTATGGCAAAAAAGGCGGCGTGAATTACGGCCTGATCGACTCTTTCGGTTTAAGCTGCATGCACACGGCGAAAAAAGATCCAAAATCTCTTTTCCAAATTGATCGCCAAATGTTTGTGAAGGCTGTGGCCGGCTCTCAGTATGTGGGCGGCGTGAACCAAGGTTATTCCGTGGGTACAAGCTTTTCAATGGCGGCCACTCACTCGGCTTACACGACTCGTTCTTGGGCATGGAATACGAAAGTGGGTATGTCTAAAAAGGCTTTGGATTTATTCTCTGTCGGTACCGACTTCGGTTACACGATGTCTTGGGCGACTTCGGATTCTAAATCCGAGGGTGATTCCATGTCCTTAAATGGCGTTAAATCTTTAACGGTGCAAACCAATACTTACAAGATCCGTGTGAATAAATATCAACAGTGTGCGGTGGTTCGTTTAAACCCGGCTCTGTTCGCCAAGGATAAAACAGCCTGGTTGCCAAAAACGGATTACTCTAAATTCGTGAATCCGAATTTGTCGGAACAAGAACGCACCACCGCGGTGACTCGTGGTTTGTGGCTGTGTGATGGTGAAGATCGCACTACCCCGATCGACATCACGGAAAACTATTACTTGATCAATCAAGAAACGAGTAGCACCGGTCAGCAAGACAGTGGCGACGATCGCAATCGTAAGTTCTTTATCGCTCTTCGTTCGACCAACGACTTTAACAGCTTTATCGCGGCTTTGCGCGGTCAGGTTAAGGGAACGGAAATCAACGATCAAGTGACCGTGGAATCCAAGTCCATTGAGAATTTGTTTAAGTCACGCGGTCCAAACTATCCAGGTCTTTACCGTAACTAGTACACAATCGGTGGCAATCCCAAATGGTGGCGCAGGAATTCAATACTGCGCACACCAAACCACGAATAAGATTCTCCGTCGACAACAGCCCCTTCTAAATCCATGGCTTTAAGTTCGCCCATTTTTTTCTGAAAAGGAAAAGGCTCTGAAGAAAATAGGAAAAAGCAGTCTTTCAATTCCTCAATTTCAACAACCGGATATTTATCCCCTTCGGGAAACGCAAAAACCTTTGCGCCCAGCTTTTCTAAAACCGAACCGATATAAGTTTCACGACTGACACTCATCCACGGTTTTTTCCAAATCATGTAAGCGACGTTTTCATAATTTTTAGAGGCCGGACGCACCCACTCTTGAAAGGCCGGAATTTTAGCGAAATCCCATGACGGAGTCGGTGCCTCTAAAACATCCAGACAGGCCACTGAAAACTCCATCAGCTTGGCATTTTCAAAATGTTCCCCTAATCGAGCCAACTCTTTTTGCAATGAATCTAGGGACGACACGTGGGTGGCTAAATACGGAACCGGGCACTCTTCAGCCATCTCTAACGGATTTTCTTCTTGATCCAAAAGAACCAGATCAGGTTTAAGATCCATCACAAGGTCCCAGGAAACTTCTTTGGTCCCCCCGACAATCGGGATATTGGTGATTTTTTGTGGCGGATGAATACAGAAACGAGTGCGGCCAACAACATTGACATTTGCTTTTAAAAGGGTCTCCGTCCAAGACGGCACCATTGAAACCACACGCATCAAAAAATCCTCTCTAAAACGGGCTCGAAATACATTACCCGCCGCCGTATTTTGAAGTCAAACTTGACGCCTCATTCTTGCCGGACCACTATAGGTGCTTTCATTTTGATGAGGTGTATTATGACGCAGTTCTTTCCACTCCGCGAAAAGCCCGCTTTAAGTGCCTATAAAAAAGGCGATGTTTTGGTTTTATTTGGTGAGCTTTTTTCTCGCGGTTATGCCAACGGTTTGGTTGAAGAAGCTGAGCGCCGTGGCATGACTGTGGTGCGCGCCACTGTGGGTCGTCGTGAAAAAGATGGCAGCCTTCGTCCTTTGAACGCCGAAGAAACGGCGAACATCCCACAACCATTTATCAATGTTCCTTTGGAAGCCGGCTTTGATATGGAGCCGGATTCTCACGGTCAAACCCCCAACGACCAGCTTAAAGACATCAAAATGTCTGATTGGGATAAGGTGGAGTTGAACTGGAAGTCTATTGACGAATCACAAAGCCGTGGCACGGCTCGTTTCAAAAAACACACTGAACAGTTCGTCAAAGAATTAGAAAAGCACATTCCGGCCGGTGCGAATGTTTTGTTTGCTCATTTGATGGCGGGAGGTGTTCCGCGCACGAAAATCCTGATGCCTTTATTAAACCGTGCTTTTAAAGGCATGGGCGATCGCCACATCCCCACTCAAAGCTTATTAGATTCCCAAATTGGTCAACTGTGCCTACGTAACTTTGAAGAAGTCACCGCCAATACATTCCGCCATTTGATTGAAATTTCGGCCCCTTTGCGAAAAAAGTTAGAGTCCGCAGGCAGTCACGTTTCTTATACGGCCTATGGATATCATGGCACCGAAGTGAATATTAAGGGCCAATACAAATGGCAGACTTACACTTGTTACTTCCAAGGCTGGGCGAAAATGGCTTTGGAAAAAATCTCTGAAGAGTTCTTTAAAACCGGCGTGCATTGCTGCGTTTACAACTGCCCAGAGATCTTAACGAACTCAAGCTCCGTGTTTCAAGGGGTTGAAGTGTCACTTTATCCTTTGCTTGCAGCTATTCAAAAAGACGCCGGTGATAAAAAACATGCTGAACAAGTTTTGAATGAATGCCAAGCTTTACTCAAAGACGGAGTGACGTTCAGTGAGATCATCAAGTTCACCGATGACTACCTGACAAATCCTCTGACATTAGAGTTTACGAATTATGAAAAATGGCCTCAACACTCTCGCCAGGATCAAATGGAGTATATGCTAAAAAGCTCAGACCACCTATTTGAACTGCACAAAGATCAGAAACATCTGATCACGGCGGTTTTAAGTGAAGTCGTCTTCAAATCCTGCGGTTACGTGATGTTGCATGATTCTTGGAAGCCGAAAGCTCCGGTTGCTTGGATCAGTCACGACCTTGTCGCAAGAAGCATGTAAGATGTCGGTTCAGGCGGGCGACAGCCAACACTCCGTCGTTGCCGGAGTAACTTGGAGTCATGGTAACTATAAATTCCACGGGCTTTCCCTGTCGGGCATTCGCACGGCGATTGCCATCCCGGAACTGTCTTTAAGCTTTGATGTCGCTCAAGGATATCCGTATCTTTTAAACTTAAAGCATTTCTTTATCTCTCACGGCCATCTTGATCATGCCGCTGGTATTCCTTATATCATTTCGCAAAAAGCCATGACCGGACAACCCGCGGCTAAGTTTTATATGCCGAAATCTTTGGTGGAACCCATGGATCGCATCATGAAGATCTGGGAAGAAATCGAAGGCCATCAATACAAGTATGAATTTATCGGCGTCAGTGCCGATGACGAGTTTCCACTCAATGCGCAAACCTATGTGAAAGCCTTCCCGACCACACACCGGATTGAATCTTTTGGTTACACGGTTTTTGAAATGCATAAAAAACTAAAAACCGAATATGCGGGTTTAAGCCAAGGACAGATCGTGGATCTGCGCCGTCAAGGCAAAGAGGTTCAAGAGTTTCACCATATCCCGGCCGTCAGTTTTACCGGTGACACGCAAATTGAGTTTTTAGACAGCCGAGACTGGATTAAAAAGTCGAAGATTCTTTTTGTTGAGGCGACTTATTTAGATGAGCGCAAGACCATTCAAGAAGCCCGCAATTGGGGCCATATTCATTTTCACGAACTTTTACCGCGTTTAAAAGAAATCGAAAGTGAGAAGATTGCCATCATCCACGTATCCAGTCGTTACCCGACAGAGATGGCTAAAGACATCTTGAAGCGCCATATTCCTTTGGAGCTTCAAGATCGTGTTGTTTTATTTCCAGGCCGTTAGAACAAATCGCCTAAATCCAACCAGATTTTGCGAGTCTTCATTTTTTTGGTACGGAAATGTTCCGACCACTCTTGCGGAGAACGCTTACTCCATTTGTCGGCAAGGTTTGCCGCAAAAATCAAAGGACTGTGCCCTTGGCCGATCATATCTTTTGGTGGACGAAGGGCTGTGAGCATCTCAGGGCCATAAAAACCGGTTGGGATCAGGCGGTCTCTTTCCCCTAATTCTCCGATAATTAAAGCGCCACGCACTTGCCCCAACATAGTTTTGCTCAATGGACCGGAAGCTTCATTTTCTTTGGGAACGCCCGCACTGCCGACGACAACCAAACCGAGATCGGCTCTTTTATTGATGGCTTCAATCAATGGCTTTGTTTGTTCGTTGGATTTTAAGTTGAAATCAAAAAAGACGAAGCTTGTGCTTGATGGCAAAGAATCAATGCGTTCTTGCAACGCCGCAGTATCCAACTCACCCTCTTTGGTGTAGGGCGTGTAGTTCACCAACTCACAGTTTTTGCAGCCAGCTTTATCGTCAAAAAGTGGTTTGATTTTGGAGTCAAATTCTTCAGCTTTGGCTTGGCCAAAATAGATCACCGTCGTTTTGTTAGAAGGAACGGCGGCCGCAGCGTGGAATGATACTAAAAAAATTACGGATAATAGTATTCTAATCATAGTGCCCTTAAGTTTGCCCTTCCCAAGTCTTTGCTGTCGACTTTTTTAATATTTTCATCAACAATCGACATATGGAGTCATGGAGCGATGTTCGCATATTTTATTCTGGCGATGAATACTTTGAAAGTATGCTTGCCGATATTCGCCAAGCGACCAAAAGCATTACCATAGAATCCTATATTTTTAATATCGATCCGTTAACGACACTTATTTTAAATACCCTCGGTGAAGCCCGCGCGCGCGGCGTTTCTGTCAAAATCGTGGTCGATGGTTTTGGCGCTTATTATAATATTCCTGATTTGGATCGCATGTGTTCCCGCTTAGGGATCGAGTTTCGCGTTTTCCATCCACTGCCTTACCCCCTTTTGTGGGCGCGAGAGCTTTTTTCTAAATACTCTTTAAACAACTCACTTTTTTATAAAAGTCTGAATCGCCGCACCCATCGCAAAGTCACCATCATCGACGAAAAAAGAGCTTACCTAGGCAGCTTGAACTTCACTCAAGATCACAGCGTAAAATACCGCGGCGAACGCGCCTGGCGCGACACGGGCGTGTGGGTTGAAGGTCCGCCACTTAAGGCCCTGGTCTTAGCATTTCAGATCAGTTACTTACGCACTTACGTCAAAGGACTGACTCAATGGATGGGCCGTTGGCGCTTGCGCGAAGAACCTTTCGAAAATGTTTTGCGTTTAAACACCACGCAACGCTCGCGCCGCCGCTTGTATCGCAACTTACTGGTTCGATTGAGAACAGCACAATCCCGCATTTATATTACCACGGCTTACTTTTTACCCAAGCGCTCCTTGCTGCGTGCGCTTTTAAAAGCCACGCAGCGCGGGGTTGATGTGCAAATTCTTATTCCTGGAAAATCCGATGTCCCCATGGTCAAGTGGGCGGCCTTTTACCTCGTGCGGTTTCTGCTGCAAAAAAAGATTACAATTTACGAGTATCAAAAGACCATCTTGCATGCCAAAACCATGATCATTGATGACGAGGTCTTTATCGGATCTTTTAATTTAAATCACCGCAGTATCCTGCATGATTTAGAGGTTGAAGCCGTGTTAAAAGATCCGGCAAGTTTACAAAATATGCTGGGTCAATGGACAAAGGACCTTCAAGATTCTAAACGCGTCGGCGAAAAAGATTTCAGTCGTCCCTTTTGGCTTTTTCGCCCGATTTATCGCTTGGCTTTTCGCTTGCGTTATCTCCTGTAAAAAGAACGTTATAGTTTGACCGAACCCGGCAAAATAGCGATTCTTTATACATGAATTCATTCGTCAAATTAGCAATTACCGGCGGTCCCTCAGGTGGCAAAACAACTTTAATTGAAGCCCTTAAAAAAGAGCTTGGGTCAAAATGCGCGGTGGTTCCGGAAGCGGCCAGCATTCTTTATCGTGGAGGCTTTCCTCGTTACAAAGAAGCTCAAGCCATTGTTCACGCCCAAACCGCCATTTACCACACGCAGCGCGAGCTTGAAGATTTGGTCGCGGTCGTCAGCCAAAAAAAATTGATCGTCTGTGATCGAGGTTCTTTAGATAGCGTCGCTTATTGGCCCGAAAGTGAAGAGCATTTTTTTAAGACTTTAAATTCTTCCCGCGCCGAGGAACTGGCTCGTTACGATTGGGTTATTCACTTAGACACGGCCTCTTCTGATTTTTACGACACCACCAATCCCATCCGTACCGAAAGCTTTCAAGAAGCTTGGGATTTGAATGACAAGATCAAACGCGCTTGGGACGGCCATCCTCGTCGCGTGGTGATCACGCACAATGAAGACTTTCTTTCCAAAATGACGACTTCATTATCCGTTATTAACGCCATCCTGGCACACAAAAGTGCCGAAGAAATTAAAAAGGAATTACTGCCATGATGAAGCCCCTTGTATTTGCCTCTTTGATTTTCGCCTCGGTTTTTGCGTCCGCACAAAATCGCGGCAAGCCTTTGTTCTTCCCGGCTGAAAAAAACAATATGCAAATCCTGCCTCAGCGCTTTGAATACAACCTTATGAGCGATTCCCAATTGCGCTTAGGGGATATTCTTATCGACAGCACCAAGATCACGCTGAATATCGATCACGAAGTTAAACATGGTTACCAAAAAGCCCATTTTTCTTGGCCCGCAGGTTTGATCGCCGATGGCGAAGTGGCCATAAAAAATAATTCCGGCATCGCCGTTTTCAGCATTAAAGTCGATCAGCGTAAGTTGCGCGCCCAAGCCGCAGCTTCTGGTGATGACGAAAATGCCACCCGCACGGACATGGCCACGTACACGGCAGAAATTCCGACGACACTTTTTGAAGACATGAAGTTCTTCCCGTTTTTAAAATTCTGTATCTTCCGCGAAACCAAAGGCACAAGATTGTATCTTTGCTCTGAAGAGCTGGTATTACAAAAACAAGGCCAAGAATGGAACATTCGCCCACGCGTTTCCCAAAAGAATGTCGCGCAAATCAATATCAACGGTAAAACTGTTGGTAACCAGGGCTTGATCTATCTTAATAATGCCAATGAAGACATCGCTTTCACGGCCGAGATGGCCAGCGGCGCTACGCTGGAAGTTGAAACGCGCATCAAAGCCGTCGACTTCAAAGACATCACCGAAAGCGAAGACGGAACTCGTTTAAATCTTTCCGCAGCGGGTGCCGAGCCCGTGAATAACAAACGAGTGCGCCGCCTCAGCGATAACGAATGGCAAATTTCATTGTCTAAAGCTCGCCCTCAAGTTTACTTAAAAGGGGATGGTGGCATTCCGTTACGCCAAGACTTTGACATTAAAGGCTCATTACCTAAAGCCAAGTTCCGTCCCCAGATTTCCTCTGCGACTTCTCCGCGCACTTATTCTTCAACGGTTGAGACCACGGTCGTGGCCCCAGCTGGCGTCCAGGTGTCTTCATCAGGGGACACCAAAGACACGGTGGAAAGCTTGGGCGGCAATCAAACAAAATGGATCATGAATGATCTAGAGTCCGGCGCATCGACACGTCACTATGTGAAAGTCGATGCCGCCGGAAATAGTTATTTAGCCGCTTACGACATGTACCGCGGCTTACCGTTCTTCTTAGAGCTGTCTGGTCAATACAACACTCCCTCGGGATTGATGTTTGGCTCATTAGAATTGCAGTGGTGGTTTGAAAATTTCTTAGGTATCAATTCTGACGCCACCCGCTTTCACTGGGGCTTAAGCTTAGAAAGAAGTCAGCACTTAAACGAAAACGACGACTTTGCCAAAGTGGATTTCAATAATATCGAAATCCTATGGAGAGCTCAAGAAGGTCTGCATTTCGTGGATGGCTCCTGGGGCTTAAGCCTGCCAATCCAAATGATCCAAGGTGACGGCGTATCTGCCACGGCTTACGGACTGGGATTTTTCTGGTTAACGCCGCCTCCGACGGAGGTCCTAAAAAAACTAATGACCTGGAGCGAATTCAAATTCAACTATTTATTTGGCTCTAGCGGCGATGATTTCAAATTAAGCTCTGCCTACCTCGTGACCGCGAAGGGCTATTTGAAAATGTCTGAAGCTTTCTATGCCTCTTACGGATTCACGCTGAATGGCTACAAGTACGATCCAGCTGCTAAGAAAGAAGATCCACAACTCGGCCTTAATTTAGGCGTTGCTTGGAAGTTCTAGCGACGGATTTTCCCTTAGGGGTGGGCTTAGGCTCTTGCTCCGGGGACGCCTTCCGGGCTCAGTTGTCGCCACTGCCGCTGGCAGTGGTTCGCGCCATCGTGGCTCTTGCTAAAATCAACGCCGCCCCTATTTCCTCAAAATGTTTTCTCTGATTATTAAAAAAAGATATTTTCTCTCTACGTAGCATCGCTGAGTGCGGTTGAATACACGATGGGTTTGGAAGGTGTCTT
>NZ_LUKE01000004.1:0-91401 GCF_001592735.1 Bdellovibrio bacteriovorus | reverse complement strand
AAGACACCTTCCAAACCCATCCGTCGTTCGAAGCCCACTCCAAAAATCAACGAAGATAGCAAAATTACTTTTTCTTGAAGAAACCAGAGACGACCTGTTTAAGGTCCATAGTAAAGACGTCTTGCTTTTTGTTTTGAGCAACAAGCAAAGAGATTTCACGGCGTGGAGGCATGAATGTGGCGTCCATGGCCATGGCTTTTTCAAAGTTTTTCTTAGCCGCTAAGATATCACCCTTCACCTTGCTATAAAGCCCCATCACAAATGGGAAAAGAGCATCATAGCGTTCATCGGGGGGAACCTGCAAAAGTTCCAATTCAACTTCTTTTAGCACCACCATTTTTTGCGATGGGTTGACCGCGCCTAATTTAGCCCAAGCATTAAGCAAATGCAGCTGTTGGGTTTGCGGATTAAGCTTAGCAACTTGTGCTAGCTGTTCTAACGCTTTGGGGAACTGATTAAACTGCAAAGACTTCTTTGCTTCTTCCATCAAAGAGATGGCTTTCAGCTTTCCTTCGGCTTCATTTTTCTGACTTGCTTGGCGGTATTGGTCAATTTTATTTATATCCATCGAGGAAGCCACAGCGTCTTCGGCTGATTTTTTGATCTTAGACCATAGGGTATACAACTCAGATTTTTTATCCGTGGGCTCATCCCCTAAAAGGGATATAAACTCTTCTAAAGAATTTTGAATAGAGCTACCATCCCCGGCCATTTCTAAGCGAGAGATGATTTCATAGCTATTCTTTCCTTCCATATCAGCCCACATTTTCTTAAGAACCTTCAGTTGTTCTTGTGGGTTCGTGAAGGCCGCCCGTTGCGCAAAAACAATCATCCCTTTTGTCAGCAAGAAATGAATCGCTTTATAAACGGCGATTTCGCTATAGCCTTTGACATCTAAAAGCTGGGTCAACGTCACTTGGTTTGAAAGCTTCACGGTCAAACCCTCTAGGGATTTAATCAAAGACATATTCAAAGCCGGATGATCATCGCGCCAGTTCGGACTTTTCACGATGACGTTTCCACTCCACATCACATACAGAGACTTCAACCAATTGATAGAAATTTTTGAAGCGATCCAGTCATGCAAGTAGTTCGACAAAGAATCGGTGTCGATATTAGGACTGCTCATCTCAACTTCGGCCCCGGCAAAATTCACGCGAATTTTTTCATCCACGATCGTGCGCACTAGGCGGATGTTCATCTGTTCCATCAGGATCAAATCAAAAGCATGCGGGCTTAATTGGTTATTCTGAATCAAATAATTACCAATCTTACGATTGTTCTTATCACGCAAAGCCGTTTGCACTTCTTCAGGAACGGCATAACCACTTTGGATTAACATTTCACCTAGGAACGTGGTTTTATCATCTACGTCGGCCCCCACGATATTACCGTTACAGAACGTGATACCGGAAACCGCACCGTCAGTGCCATAGATATTCAAATAACCACTGCTATTCGTTTCTGCCAACAAGGAATATAAAAATGGCAGATCATACCCACTGATTTCCTCGATGGACTCGATCACTTTTCTTTTTTGGCGATTATTCACCTTAGGATTGGCGAACATCTGATATAAAAGTTTACGCGATCCCAATTCTTCTTTTTTAGCTTCGTCTTTTTTGACAAGCTTAAGAATTTGCTCCATCTCGAAAGGTTTTTTTAAGAAAGCAACAGCCTTGGTCGTGCGTGTGGCCTCTTGAATAAAATCTTTGTCGGTATAAATACCGCTCATTAATACGACTTTAAATGGAATCTTAGGATAGTTCGTACGAACTTGCTGGATAAAATCCAAGCCGGTCATTTGCGGCAATAAACAGTCACAGAAAAAGAAATCGATATTAGGGTGTGCCGTCAAAACGGCATTCGCCTCGTCCGGTCGCCCGGCCAAGAAGACGCTATAGCCCGCACGAGCCAAAACTTCTTTCAAAGCTATGCCGACGGTTTCGTCATCTTCTAAAATAAGGATCTTTGTTTTCGTGCGTTCCACGAGGGTCTTGTCGGTTTTTACTCAGAGATTTTAAAGGAAAAGCGGAGCCCCCTAGACTCCGCCTTACAAGAACTAGACCTTGAACCAGCTCTGGATCGCCTATTTCTTAATGAACTTAAAATACTTGGACTCAATAACGTCCATTTCCATGTCATTGCCTTCGTCGTCTTTAACGCCCGCGGGAGGCGTTACGGAAGAATCCGTAAACTCTGTCCCATAACGAAACAGCACGTTTTTTTCAGAGCCAGCATCGTCATTATAGTAAGGCACATAGAAAGACTCTACTTTGGCTCCTGACGGCAAGAAACCTTCAACCATGTTGATTTGGTCAATGATCACTTTAGGGCAGTTACTGAAAGATATCTTCGCACCGCTTGCTGATCCCATCCATTTGATCCATTCACGAATTCCGCAAGAGTTGATGCTTTTTAATCCGCTCAACTCTACTTCGATAGCGGGATTCCCCGTGATGACAAATTGAGAAAAATCCACGTCTTCGTCGATAGTTCCGGCCATCTGAACTTTCAATTTGTCAGAAGCTTTTTCCATTTTTACATCAAGCTTACCCATACTCACTCCTCTGCCCTTAGGATCGAACGATGTCGATCTTGATTCCGAATATATTCTCTAAATCTAAATCTGCGATTCTCTTTTTACTACAAAAAATGTGACGTCATCGACCAAGGGAGCGCCTTGACGGTGCCCCTGGAATGTCGTCACAAATTGGTCCACAACTTCACCCGGCGTTTGGAAACCTTTATGCGTCGCCACCAGTGCTTTCAAAAACTCTCTCTCGCCCCAAGCTTCTTGATTTTGGTTTTGGATATCTGGAATACCGTCCGTGTAAAAGAAAACCGCATCGCCTTCTTCCAGCTGAACACTGGTTTGTTTGTAGACGGAATCCCTGGCCTGTCCTAGACGAGGGTTGTTAACCTCGTTCAATGGTATCAGATCTTTCTTCTTTAGGTTGTCCGTTTTTTTAATAAGAAATGGAGCCTCATGAGAGGCATTACAATAGACCAATTCTCCGGTATCTAAATCGAAGGATGCCAAAAAGAAGGTCATCATAATGCGTCCCTTTGATACATCGTAAATAGATGTATTTAAGAGTTCCAATGCTTTGGACGGAGAAATATTTAATTTCTCAATAATTGTTGATGCCGATTTAGCTGCACTGGTGATCAGTGCGGCGGGCGCTCCATGTCCCGTAGCATCCCCTATCCATAAAAAGATTTTGTTTTCAACTTTACAGTAATGCCACCAGTCGCCACCACACTCTGACGCTGGCTCATAGTATCCCGCGATCGCCAAAGGACCGATCTTGGCGCGTGTCTCTGGGAAAAGGGTTTCTTGCACGGTTTTCGCAGTTTGAAGTTCCGATTCCATACGCGCTTTTTCCGCGGTTTGCTCTAACAGACGCGAAACCTCGGCCGCCATGATATTAAAATTATCTGCCAAGCTTCCAACTTCGTCGTTCGATTTAACATCCACGCGAATATTGAAATCTCCTTCGGATACTTTTTTGGTCGCATCAAATAAGCTTGTTAAAGCTTGCGTGATACCGCTGGAAGCAAAAAGACTTAAGATCACCGTCACCGAAATCAAGATGCCAAAAAAGATCAAAGATTTACGAATCAAGACTTGAACCGCACCCAACGCTTTTTCTTTTTCAACCGTGGTCACGACACTTAAATCACCAAAGCCCGCGCGGGAATAAGAAACTAGCAAATCAACACCCGACGTGCTGCGTGCCGCCTCCGCTCCTTGAGCCACTTGTTGAGCGCCGTTACGCAAGAAAGCCGGATTTACGATTTGTTGTAAACGCGAGCCCACGGTTCCTTCGGGTCCGAAAAGAATAAGTCCCTCTTCGGAAACCAAATACATTTTTTGTGACATGCTGGTGCGAAACATCTCGGCGGCTTCACTCATACGCGCGATAACCATAAATACTGTCGTGCGCTTGGTTGCTTCGTCACTGACTTTTTCAAAAATGAAGACTCGGTCATCGTTGTAAGGAACTTTGACGACCCGACGCAAACGATCGACTTCCGTGAAGTACGTCGGAAGGTTGTTGCGCAAAGATGTTATGATCCCGGCGGTTTTCCCCGGAACTTTTTCTAGCAATGCGTTTTTTTGATAAACGCCTTGAGCGTCGGGAGTGAAAACCACCAAGGCCTCTAGATCCGGCTCGTTCATGAAAATGGAATCCGAAACTCCAGAAAACTTTTGTGTTGTTAAATAATCTTGGAAGATCGGCCGAGTGGTTCCAAGAACGGCATTAAGCTGTGTCTTAATTTGAGCCGCCATCGTGCCTGACATGTTACTGGAAGAGTCAAAAACGTAAGCAATTTTATCATCTTCAAAGATTCTTAACGCCAACACTAAGTATATCGATAATGTAATTAATGGAAGCAAAGTAAGTAGCGCCAGAATTTTATATCTTATTGATATGCCACGTTTTTTCATGAAACCAGTATGCCTTTTTGACCCACTTCCGGAAAGAAATTATGCATGACTTAGGCTTAGGTCTGTAAAACCTTTGGGCTTTTCAGCCGATACACGTCTTGAGTTGAGGAGTACCATGTCACGTTTCGGCCATACTGAGAGAACTATATTTGTCGTAGCACTGCTTATGCTAGTGGCATTTTCGTATTTCTTATACGACGACTCACTTCTATTTTCGCGCGGATCCAACAACCAAATGACTTTGATTGGGGATGTGGCCCTTTCGCAAAACGATGTTCGCCGTAAAAACCTTGATACTTTTAGCTGGTTGCCCGCACAAAAAAAAGATCAGATCTTTGAAAACGATTCCATCTATACCGGTGAACGCTCTGAAGCCATCATCCACCTTGCCGGTGGCGGACAAATTCGCGTTCAACCAAATTCTTTAATCACGTTGAATATGAAGAACGGTCAGATGATGTTAGATCTTCGCTACGGGAACCTGGTCGGAGATCTAGGCTCTGGCAAGTCTATCACCATCAAATCTGGTGGCGAAGAGTTTAAACTTGAAGGCCAAAAAGGCAACTCGAGCATTCAGTTAAAAAAAGCACATAGCGGCACTGTTGATTTAAAACTGATAAATGGCGGCGTGAAATACAGCAACTCTAAAAAGTCTTTGAATTTAAATAAAGAAACTCCCGTCGCCGTGACACCTAAAGGCGACGTTAAGCCTTTAGAAAAACCAGTTCTAAATTTAGAGTCTGCAGACAATATTCATTGGACGCGAGTAAATCCGGATGATCCTCTGCCATTTAAATGGAACAGTAAAGGTGCCGTTTCACGTTTTGAATTTGAACTGGCTCCAAGCGAAGATTTTTCAAGCATTGCAACTTCACAAAACACCACTCAGGGCGGAGTCCAAGTTCGCGACCCACTGGCTGACGGCCAATATTTCTGGCGTGTCAAAGCCTTAGATAAAGACGGTCAAGTCAGTGCAGTTTCTAAACCTCGCAAAATGTTTTTAACTAATTTAGGGGCTCCACAAATCATAACTCCGGTGGAAGCGGCGGTATTTAACCTGGAAGTACCAACAACCTCTGCAACCCAAACTCCAAAATCTTCAGCGCAGATTCATTGGAGCTCTCCAGAACAGTTAAAAACTTTTGCATGGCAATTGGCCCTGGATGCTTCGTTTTCCACTTTAGTTTATGAAGGTCAAACTGGAGACACCAATGCTGTAAGCCCCGCTCTAGCGACGGGAACTTATTGGGTGCGTGTGCGCGGATTGACCGCCGACATGAAAAGCTCCGTGTGGTCAGCGCCCGTTTCATTTGGTATGAACGTGGTGGCAAAGAAAATCGAAAGACCCGCCGCTCCGATTCTAGTTACCAAAGATGTTGAATTTAAAATTCCGTCTGGAAAAGACCGCAACCCGGCGTCTCCTTCTTCACCGAAGCTTGCTTGGAAGCCTGTCTCTAAGTCTTTTGGATATAAAGTTGAAATCTCGCGCGATCCCTCCTTCCGCGGTGCTAAACAGATGAACGTCGATCAGACCAATGCGTTGTGGTCGCAATACCGCCCAGGGAAATTCTATTACCGTGTTTTTGCCAAAGGCGAACAAGGCGTACTTTCTGATTCTAGTGAAGTAGGAACTATTGATATCCCGATGGTAGGCTTAGTTCTGAACCCCCTTCGCAACGTCAGCTCTGTCGGCAGCGAGCAAGGTCCTAAACAAGCACCGATCAGTTGGAATCAAATTCCGGATGCAAAATCCTACGTGGTGCAAGTCGACACCAAACAAGATTTCTCGTCAGCAAACAAAGTTGAAATCGCTAGCAATGAGGGCAGTATCGTTTTACCGGCTCCGGGTCGTTACAACGTGCGCGTGCAAGCTCGCGATGAGGACAACAATCCTATTTCTGATTTTTCTAACATCCAACAAATTCTTTACTCAAACCGTCCCGCCTTAGTGCCGCCGAAACTGATTGAACCGTTTAACAACGCTTCGATCTTTTTACAAACCGCGGCCGAACCATTTATCTGGTTAGAGTGGAAAAAGGTTCCCGGAGCTTCTGCTTATCGTGTTGAAGTCTCATCAAATCCCGAATTCACAAGCCTGGTGTTAAGCAAGGTCGTTGATTCGAATCGCTATCTGGTGAAAGATCGCATGCCGCTAGGAAAACTATACTGGCGTGTGCGCGCCGAAACCAAAGAAGATCTAGAGATTTCTGACTGGGCGAAACAGAATGAGTTCACCCTTTATCACCAGAAAAATGAGACCTTCGTGAAATGAAGATCCAGTACTCACTCTTTGACACCTTACTAGAACCCATCTTTGTTCTGAATGCAGAACTTAAAGTGGTTTATTGTAATGAGCCGGCGGCATTGATCGCGGGCCACACAATTCGTAAGATCACTCGAGGAATGAAGTTTCCCGAACTTTTTAGCTTTAGCGACGATATTCCGGGAATGAAAGACATTCTTAATGTCTGCGACGCGACTCCGTATAAGGAAGTGACCTTCACCACCCCGCAAGGCGGATCTGGAAAAGTTCAAGTCACCATGCAGCCTATCTTTGATTCTATGGGTGATAAAAATTGGATTGTCTTTGTCCGTGACGTGACCTTGGAGGAGCGCTTACAAAGCAAATATCGCGCAGAGCTTGAACAAAAAGAAGACGTCATCAAAGCCCTTGAAGACGCCAAAGCTCAATTAGAAAATTACAGTAAAAACTTAGAACAAATGGTGGCCGAGCGCACTTACGAATTGTCGCGTTTAAATCAAACGATGTCGGCATTACTAGATAGCCTTGGCCAAGGATTCTTTATTTTTGGCGCCGACGGAAAAATCCTGGATGTCACTTCCAAAGCCTGCGAAGTCACCATCGAGTCCCGTCCTCAAGGGCAGTTTATCTGGGACACCTTGAAATTATCTGCCGACAAAGTCGATGGCTTTAAAAAATGGATGCAAACTCTTTTCATGGAAATGCTTCCATTTGAAGATCTCTCGCCACTAGGGCCCCCGTCTTATCCGCACTCTTTAGGCCGCAACATCGCCCTTGAGTATCATCCTTTAAGAAGTGCCGAAGGCACAATGGAAGGTGTCGTCGTGGTCGCGTCGGACATTACTTCCTTAGTTGAAGCCCAACGCCAAGCGGAAACGGAAAAACAACATGCCAAGCTGATCATCAATATGATCAAAGGCAAACGTGAAATCCGACGCTTTATTCAAGAAGCCCAAAATATGCTGGCCGAAATTCGCGAAGAAGTTACGAACGACAATGAAACGGTGGACCGCGAAAATCTTTTCCGTCATTTGCACACCATCAAAGGCGGCGCAGCGCTGTTCTCAGTCAAAAAAGTCGCCGAAAGAGCCCACGAAGCCGAAAACATTCTGTCCGAGTTAAACCGTCACTGGTCACACCCGGCCTACATCGCTTTACGTGGTAAATGTTTTGAGATCGAAGAGGCTTTCAATCAATTCTTAGCGGAAACCAAAGAAATCTTAGGTTCGTCCGCGATGAATGATGAACGCCAAATTGAGGTCGCGATTACGAAGCTCAACCACATCGCTCGTCGCGTGGGGACGTTGCCTGGTGGCGGCCCTGTGGCCCAAGATTTAATTTTAGAACTTGTGATGGAGTCCGTTTCAAGTTTCATTGAGCCTTATAACGACGTGATCATGGGACTTTCCGCCAAGCTTTCTAAAAATGTCGCGCCCCTTGAAATCAAAAATGGTTCGTTGATGGTGGTTCCAGAAATTTACAACACTCTTTTTGGAACCTTGGTTCATGCCTTTCGCAATGCGATTGACCACGGTATTGAAACACCGGAATGGCGCCAATCAAATGGAAAATCAGCAGAAGGTCATATCACCGCCGACGTTGCTATTGTCTGCAACGAAGCCTTGCCTTATTTACTGATCAAAATCCAAGATGACGGACAAGGTATCAACCCCGAAAAAGTACGTGCCAAATTGACCAGCCAAGGTAAAGACGTCAGCAAAGAATCTGATCAAGACGTGATTCAGCATATCTTTGACAGTCAGTTTTCAACCCGCAACGAAGTCACCGACATATCGGGTCGTGGCGTCGGAATGGATGCCATCAAAAATGCCGCAGAGAATTTAGCCGGAAAAGTCTGGGTGGAATCACAGATAGGACAAGGAACTTGCATCCATATCCAAGTTCCCTACCTGACAGAGTTTGATCACTCGCTTGAAACGTCGACCAAACCTTCAAAATCGAAAACCAAAAAAGCGGCTTAAGCCTTATTGTGTTTCGCGTACGCTGCTTTTAATTTATCTTCGAAAATTTTCGCTGAAAAAGGTTTCACGATATATTGCGAAACACCAGCCAGGACCGCTTCGGTTACCTGATCGCGCTCGGACTCTGAGGTCAAAAGAACAAACGGTAAAGTTTTGAAATTATCAGTGGCGCGTACGTGCTTTAAAAGATCTAAGCCCTTCATCTTTGGCATATTCCAATCAGAAATAACTAATTGAATGGATTGTTCTCCATTATGCAGCTTTTCAAGAGTCTTTAAACCCTCTTCCCCGTCCGCGGCTTCCTGAAAATTCTTATACCCCATCCCGCGCAAAGTATTTTTCACTAAGTCGCGAATAGAAGGCATATCATCGATAACTAAAATGCGGGTCTCCACAGGAAACATGCTCACTCCTCTAACTAAGTATTCATCATAGAAAATTAGGGGATAATCTCCAAGAATCTTTAACAGCCTGGACTAAAGAGCGGGCGCCAGCCACAAGAAATGAGCGCGCGGACCGTATTGAGGAGACGGCGACATTTCAGTCGCGATCTCTTCCGGACTTAAATCGACAGTATTTACCTGAGAAAAAGTCCACACCGGTGTTTGGGGGCTGCGCGCTTGAATGCGATCCGGAAGACCGCCACCATATTGAACATGGAATTCCCCGACAACAATCACCAAAACTTGTTCTGGATGTTGTGTGATAAACTCAGCCGCTCTCCATGCCATGGTGTCATCCCAAATGGATTGCGCGGCAAAATATCTTTCGCCCGCCTCCGGATTTGGCAAATGAGGCATCATCGCCAAGAACCGCTGACGATAACTCTCTCGGCCTAAAGCAAATCCCGGCGGCAACAAGGCCTGTTCTTCAGATGTTAATGAAGACAAACCCATTTTGGCCACCTTGCTCGTCAAAGAGCGTGGGGCATTTAAAGCCCACGTTTGCGAGCCTTCGCTTAACAATGGGAACTGAACTTGATCTTTATAAAACTCAAAAGAAGGATTTCCCCATTTAATTTGCGAAAGAAAGTCTGTTTCGGAAAGCTGTCCTTGGCGGTACTGATCGACAAAAACCTGATCCGTGAATGTAAAAAATTCCATTCCCACCGACACTTTTAAACCTTGGGCCCTTAAAGCCGTCATAATGGCTATCTGCTGATTTTGGTGAGTTTTAAGACCGTGGTTTTCCCCCACCACCACCACCGAACCCGGCGTGACTTGGGAAAGAGCTTGCTCCAAAGAGGTGGACCGGAGTGTGTTTCCGTCGAAAATGCCCTGAATCTGAGCAGAAGAACCGGCATGGGCGCAGGCAGAAAGTAAAATGGAGACCAAAAAGAGGCGGAAAGGATTCATGATTTTCTCGCTATTTGTGTTTGCTGTTTCCTTTTTCTTTTGATACCTTGAGCCCCTTTGAAAAGGTATTGTCATTTTTTCCATTTTACGCATGGCAATATAGCTATTCATTAAGGACGCAAACGCCTATTAACAATGGGCTGAATATTTTAAGTAAAAGACCTAGAAAAAGTAGAGGCACCAAATGGCAAAAAAGTCCGGTCGTATCATCATCACTTTGGAGTGCACTGAAGCACGCGCTGAAGGCAAACCTGTTTCTCGTTACACTACAACGAAAAACAAAACAAAAACTCCAGGCCGTCTTGAGAAAAAGAAGTACAATCCAAACTTGAAACGTCACACTGTACACAGAGAAACTAAGTAATTTGTGATTCTCACGGATCAGCAGATTCTTAAACACATGGAAGATGGTTCTATTAAAGTAGAACCCTTCCAACGCAACTGCCTAGGTACGAACTCTTATGATGTTCACTTAGGCTCTACACTTGCGGTGTATGAAGATAAAGTGCTGGACGCTCGTGCACATAATAAGATCAAAACTTTTGAGATTCCTGCTGAAGGTTTTGTTCTTATGCCTGACACACTCTATTTAGGAGTGACTCAAGAATATACCGAAACTCATAAACATGTCCCATTTTTGGAAGGCAAGTCTTCCGTGGGCCGTCTGGGTATCGATATTCACGCCACCGCCGGTAAAGGCGACGTGGGATTCTGCAATTATTGGACTCTGGAGATTTCCGTAAAACAGCCTGTGCGTGTTTATACTGGAATGCCAATTGGTCAGTTGATATACTTTGAAGTCAAGGGTGACATCCTGACAGCTTATAATGTGAAGCCGTCAGCGAAGTATAATGACAAAAAACCAATTCCAGTAGAGTCAATGATGTGGAAAAACTCGTTCTAAGATCTCTTAAAATAATTCTGGTTCTTCCTTTAATCCTGACTGCTTGCTCTGGCTCTAATGGCCTTGAAGAAGTCTATGGTATTGATTCTAACACCCAGATCGTGGGCTCATTTTCTCAATATGATAATGCAAAAATAACGGCCTCTGGCCCCGCCGCCCGAGTGCGCTTTACGGCGACGGTACCGCAAGCTTCGAGTCGCGCTTTTAACTTGAAGGCCAGCCTTGATCAGACCATCAATAACAGCGCGGTTTCGGTGATTTTCCATTCAGACGACGCTACTGTTCCCAACACCCGAGGGATCGTGGTGAAGTTCTCTCGTAATGGCGCCAGCGTCGATGTCACAATCAGCGTGAATGGCACCAGTCGCACGGTCTCTAGCTCTAAATTGGCCTTTTATTATCCAGCCAGCCTCGATTTGATTTTAGATGTGCACAACGTGAACAACCAGGCTCGCGTTCTGATTTGGCGCCGGGATGTGGTGGGTTACACGGCTGCAAACGCCGATGTCGATACCTCCCGCAGTGGGGACCTTTCGTCATCTTTGACCGGGCTTTCTGGCGCTGGAGGTTTTGTAGGGTTAGAAATCCTCAATGCGACGGTGTCCGCCGCATCGGTTACGGCTCAGAAGTCTTT
The DNA here is from genome assembly GCF_001592735.1 of Bdellovibrio bacteriovorus. Lineage (NCBI taxonomy): Bacteria > Pseudomonadati > Bdellovibrionota > Bdellovibrionia > Bdellovibrionales > Pseudobdellovibrionaceae > Bdellovibrio > Bdellovibrio bacteriovorus. The sequence continues at coordinate 79,807 of NZ_LUKE01000004.1, read as the reverse complement.
AGATTAAAATCCATTTTTACGGGCTTGTTGTTTTTTGCCGCTTTGTTCACTTCATCAGCGATATAGCCAAGAATTTCTGAAAGCTGCGAACGTCCCGCCCAGATATCCCACTTCTCGGGCTTCCCTTTCCAGTTGAAAAGGAACTTCATTTTCTCTCCCAACGTTGTCGGCGGATGGCCGTAACGCAGGATGAATCCAAAGACGTCGATCAAGTCTGACTCTTTGATCGTGCCGTTTTTAATTTGGTCTGCCGCTAGCTCTAACATCACCCCTTTAAATGCCGGGAAAGCCTTCATAGCCTCTTCCGTTGAGATGTAATTGTCTTTGCTAGTATCAAAGCGCGCATACAACATTTCAATGTATTGAATCACATGCGGCGCCAACATGATATCATTTAACGAAGCCACACCTTTGCCATCCGGAATGTATCCTGCAGACTTAAAGATATTCTCGATATATTGCGGCCACATGCCTTCAGGTAACGTTGTATAAAACTTAGTATGCTCAGGCATCGAAGAAGCGGCTTTTGAAAGGTGACGACGATAGCTCGCCGCCGCGCACTTCACCGACACTTTTTCTGAATTGCGCACATTCGAACGACCATTAAAGCAGTCTTGAAAAAGATAACTTTTCATTTTCGTGTTGATCGCAAGCCCTGACCAAATCATACCGACAAGGTCCACCCCTTCAGCAAAAGACAACAAGTTGTTACCGTCAGAGTGAGGTACAAAGATATTCGCTTCACGGAATCGCGAAGAAGCAAATGTCATGTTCTTATCGTCGATCAGACCCATTTGTACAAGGACCGAACGCAAAGACTTAAACGCATTTTGAGTTTCGTCCAAGGTCACACCGCTGTAGGACGACAGACGTTGTGTACTGGTGATAAAGGCACGAATCGCGATACGGGTGACCGTGCGATTCATATTTAAGCGAGTTAAACTTTTCGCCGTGTAATAATGGACCTCGCGATTTGAAATATTCAATCGTCCTTCGGAGTCCACAGTCATTGGCACCGGACTGCTGACCGCCAATAACAATTCACCCGTACCGATTTTTAAGGCTTTCGACGACGAAGAACTGCCCTTAGCGTTTTCCAAAAGCTGAATCATACGACTGCTACGGAAACCTTCACTAGACTTTAAGTTTTCAGTCTGCTTGGCAATCCATGCTTGTGTATCAAGCCAAATTTGAAGCTCTTGACGAGCTACTTCCACCGCTGACGCATTCAAGACATTCGGTTTTGCCCCCTGAAGACGACGTTCTGGTGTCACTAAAACGCGATTCAAAACGACGTCCAAAAGACGATCGATGATCTCGGAGCTAAAGCTTGAAGGTAAAATATCCAGCTTCACCAGATGAATCGCAATCTTGTTCAACTCGGTTTTAGAGAAGTAACCTTGTTTTTTCTGATCAATCAGTTCCTTCACCAAATTCAAAGTCTGATTGGAAGTATTCGATAAGGCTAAAAGAGTCCCCAATCGATCCGCAGGTTTGTCCTTAATAAAGTAGTCGTAATACAGATACTCGCCATAAATACGGCTGGCTAAGCTTGCTAGCGCCGGCCAGTGTTCTTTGTGCAAGATTGTGTCGTTAGTCCCAAAGATCATGTTTTTCGTGTCTAAGATCAGCGGAACGTATTTTTTTATGGCGGTCGCAAGACCTTCTTCGCCTTTAGCCGGCGGATAAAGTTTTTCAACTTCTTCCAACAAGCTGATAAGATCTTTTAGATCATAAGAAGTTTCAAAAAGCACTGCCGCATCTTTAGAGGCCGACTGCAGAGCCGCTTTTGCTTCAGCAAAAAATTCTTGCGCTTCCTCATCGCTGTATAAGGATGGATCCCATTCACCCGCATAGACATTATAATATGGCAAGAAGCGTTCGGTGACCGACTTAACACGAACAACTTTGCTGCGCGCTTTTTCAAAATCTTGCGTGGTAAAATCTGTCAGGTTTCCGCCAAACAGAAGCTGTTTAATACGCATTGATTCCAATAAAAGCTTATCGGAAATTTTAAAGCTGGGCCAAACATCGCCTAAGGTCTTTAAGAAATCGCCAAGCTCTTCGCTTGTGACTTTACCTTCCGGTTTTTCAGCCACGAAATCCTGAAACATTGACAAAAGATCATCTGCCGAAGAGGCGATGTATGAAAGGCGATACGCCATCCCGGTTTCCGGAACCGATTTTAAGAAATAATAATAGCGCAAATATTGAACATAACCGCGCGATCCCAAAAGTAAAAAACGCGCCCATTCACTAGGCACGATCGAATTTTCTTCGCCGCCCGCCAAGGCTTTTTTCACTTTTTGAATGATCGGCATATAGCGGGAAATTTGCTCTGGAAACTCCCAGGATTCACCAAAAAAAGCACTCAATTCATTGGTCAATACCACAAAATCAGAAAGCAAATAACTTTGCCCATTTTTTTCAATCAATGCCGCCAATGAACGAGCCGCATTTTGAATTTCGATATTGGCTTGTTCAAAGTATTTAAGATTATCCTGCATCTTCGCCGAATCACTGGCAGACCAGTTAAAGACAAAAACTTTCATGTAAGGATTCACACGCACAGAGATGTCGCTGAAGTTATCAAATAACACTAGCAACTTATCAATTTCTTCGCGGGTTAAGTAGTCCCCACTGCCGCCGACAAAAAGCTGCTTGAGCTTCATAAACTCCGTTTGCAACTGCGGAGTGATGGTTTCACCAGATAAAAAGTTTTTTTCTAAGAATGTCGCTAACTCTTGAGACGTGTAACGATCCGAAGAACGGCCGCGCACATAGCGCTTAAATTTTTCAACGGCCGAGCCTGCACAATCCCAGCTGGCTTCGATATCACGAGTGGTCGCTTCGCCTTTAACAAAGGCCGTAACCACCGGCTTAACCGCCGACAGACACTGAGCACCACCGAATTCTTGATTTGTTGGCGGGGGAGGCGCCTCCCCCACTTTAGAATCACAAGCGGTCAATCCCCATGTTAATGCCAAAAGACCTGCCACGAATGAAATTTTAGAAAACATAAGTCAGGCCTCCGTAAACACGGTCATTTGCGCGATACTGGTTGATAAATCTAGCTGACGTCGAATCTTCGTCTTGGACTCCCAAGACGTCACCGCCCACGATCATGGCCCATCTCTGAGACGGGTAATACAGGAACTCGGTGTTTAAAATCGAACCTTTTTGGTCGTAGTCGTAAAGATATTTAAAGCGCGTGACAAACGGACGGCGCCAAAAACTTGCCAACTGTCCTTCCACGCGAAAGCTTAAAGAGTTTGTAAACTTCAAGCGTTGATCAAAAAGTGTAAAGTCATCTGGTCCCCCATCGGCCAAGATGTCAGTGATGCCGCCGCCGTCCACTTTCAAATAATCCACTTGGAAAGCCAAAGTTTTATCAAAGATATTATCTAGCGAAAACTCTAAGGCCGTAGAGTACGCCTGCAAAGCCTCAAGTCTTTGAATAGACCAGTCCGTGTCAGGACGTTTTTCTTGCGGGCGGTCGGTCAAGTAGGAAACCGAAGCCTTCAAGTTAGAAAACGAATAACCCAGATCGGCTGAATAGATATGGTGATAGGTCACATCCGGGGACACCGTCACATCGACATTGTCTTGAGAAATGTCCTTAAAGTTTTGACGCTTTAAAATCAGCTCATTGACGGGCATGTACCCGTAACTTGCCACCGCCCAAGGACCGCCGCCTTTATTTCCCAGACGAGTCATCAAACCACCGCCTGGATTTTGCACCAACTTGGTCGTCTCTGGAATATCCAAAGAGTACTGGATGGTGTTAATACGATTGTTAAAATCGTAATCGCGCGAAGGGGCACGATACCAACGGCTGTTAGAAACTAATCCCCCGCCTTCTTCACGAATGTCGGGACCCATGTTCGGAATAAAAATCGGCGTAACAAAAATCAAGAACTCAAAATTCGGGCGATCATAATCCATGAAGAGTCCCGCCAGACCTTGATCTTCCGGACGTAAGGCATCAATCGCAAACGTGGGCTGCCACATGCCCAAGTCCCAACGACGATCCATCTCACTCCAGTCCTTTTTCTTGCGACCCAAGTAAGCTTTTAGATCCGTGTTTCCGGGCGAAGCAATATAGGCTTCATGAACAACATAGTGAGATTGCCCCCGGGCAAAAAAAGTTCCGCCCGAAACATCCGCCGCCAAATCAATCCAAGATGTCTCCTTCAACCCCGAAAGGCGAGCGGAAAGAAATTGGCTGTACGTCAACTGCGGTTGCTCTGGAATGGGCGTGAAGTATTGCATGGTTTCCATGCGGATTTGACCGAAGACTTGAGCCGGTCGAGAAAGCTCGGGCATTTCCATGGTGGATGCCGCCGACGCCGAGGCCGCGCCAGACATGGAAGGACGAAGATCCTTCAAGTTTGCGCGTTGGTTTGCTGCGAATGTCGTTACGGAATGTCCTAAAAGGACGGCCGCAATTAAGGATCTAATCCCCACGTTTGCCTCTGGATCTAAGTCCAGCAGGTAGAGAACAAGAGAAGCCATCTCGAGTCAACATTGCATTGCGTCAATGTGTCTCAAATCAAATATAAGGGCCAATGAAGTAAAAAAACGTCGATATTTCTGAACATTTTACGTGGGAAAAATGAGGGGTCCAAAGGGTGTTTTTAGAGCAACTGCTCAATCAACCAACGCGGATTGTCAATGGGCACATCATGTCCCGCTTCTGCATTCATGCGAGTTTCCAGTCCCCAGGCTTTTGCCAACTGCAAAGTACACTCCGGAGCCACAAAACGATCCCCATAACTTCCTATCAAAGTGATATCTCCGGGGGCTTTGCGCGGAAACCGATAACGAGAGGCCGCAAGCAGCTGCCGAATCACATTTTGCACATGAACCGGGTGCTTTTCAGAAAACTCTATAAGGGCTGGCAGCTCTTTTTGGCGCTGAACAGGATCATTGGTGATCATGCTTAAAATCCCCGTTTCCCACTCTGCCGCGGTTTTAGCAGCAAGGATTGGCAAACCTGTAAGAAGGTTTTTGGGTTGCAGGCGTTGATAAAAACGCGAATGTCGAGCCGAACTTGTGCAGACCAAATAAGCTTTTTCGATTTCGTGCGGATAACGATGCATCCATTCCACTGTGATCATCGCGCCCATCGACAACGCTAAGACATTGAAGGGCTTCTTTTCTTGAACAAAAGCAGATCTCGCACGCAAATCCTGAACATAATCGCGAATGTTCAGCGGACTTTTTTCTTTATTGCGCAAACCATTTCCGGGCAAGTCCAAGCATTCTATTTGCGCGTGCGGAAACTTTTTTTGAAACAGGGGCAAGAACGATCCCCAATGCCCCTGCCCCCGGGCCAAACCTCGCAGCAACAACCAATTTTCATTCTTAGACGTCGGCATACCACAATTCCTTTGCCTTGCTTTCCCATTGCAATTGCAATTGCTGATCCTGCGTCACCCAGGAATCTTTAGACGCCACGGCGCGAATTAAAAACTCCATCAAAGTATTATGTCGGCGCAAAATACGACGCAGGCGATGCAGCTTCATCGGGTTAAATGGCCCATCTGCTAAAAAGATTTGCCATGGATTTTTCTTCACCCACATCCAAGAGCCCATCTCTAAGCACAAAGGCATATAAAGCCCGGGATAATTTTTAGCACGATGTTGATCGTAAAGATAATCCCACAAATCCCCATGAGTTGTGTAACTTTGCGCCTGCGGTTCAAAGTTATAAAAGTGATAAGGATAAGTTTTATCTAAAAGTTCTTTTAAACGAAAGGCCGAGGGCAAATCCGGAAAGGGCTGGACCGTTTTCGCATACGGAAACCAGATACGATCCAAAAAACCAAAACCCGAATGCACGTCCAAAGTCACCGCCAAGCGACTTTGCGAAATTTCTTTTTCGACGGCGTCGACCAAGGCCTGTGACTCCACTTCCATCGGCTGACCTTCGTAGCCACGAAACCAAGGAAAGTGCGGACCACGACGATGTCCTCCGACCCAACGAGCGGCATTATCAGCCTCCACCGGTGCATTTCGCATCAGGTCTACCCCCCGGGGGTTGGCCCGCGTTTTTTTAAATATTCCAATGGGGTTGACCGTCGGAATAAAAAATACGCGGACTTTTTTTAGAGTCTCTTGAATGCTTTCATCCCACATCGCAAGTTGCCCCAGCGAGTGCAATAGCGACACACAAACTTGCGCGCCGATACGCTCCAACCCATGCACTCCCCCGGTAAATCCTAAGACCGGGGCCGAGGGATCTTCACTGCCAAAAGTAATCTTGTAGATCGGCATCTTCACCTCGCCTTTTTGGGAGTGCGCTAAAATTTCAAAGCGCGCTCTCGATCCAAGAGTAGGAATCATGCTTTCAATTTGCTCGATCTCTGGCAGTTTTTTCATAAGCTCTATTGTTGTGGAAAGAAGCCCCGCCTCCAATGGATAACGCTTGCTGGCATGCTTAGGACGTTGCCCTGGTTTTTGGGAGGGTTTAGTCTAGTTGCATGAAGGAGTCGATATGATCAGCTTAGATACATTATTAGAAAAAATGTGGGTCGACTATTGTGAACTAAACCCTGCAGCCAAACGAATTCATGACTTGTTTGTGGGTCGCGGTGATGAAGTTATTAACGACCACATCGCCTTACGCACCTTCAATCATCCCCGTCTGGGTATCGAGTCGTTGGCTCAACACTTTAAAAAATATGGTTACGTTGAAAAAGGCGATTATACTTTCGTAGAAAAAAAGCTTTACGCAAAACACTATGAGCACCCCAATGAAAACCACCCGAAAATATTTATCAGCGAGCTAGAGCTTGAAAAAGTGTCTCCCTTCATTCGCAACACCGTCAACGGCTTGGTGGACCAAGTCACCGACACGATGATCAAAGATGACATGTTTCCGATGATGGGACGTCCATGGAAAATGACTTATCAACTGTATGCCGACCTGGCTAAAGAGAGCGAATACGCTTCTTGGGTGGCGGCTTATGGTTTCCGACCCAACCATTTCACGGTGAATATCAATCGCTTAAAATCGTTTGAACAGATCGAAGATCTAAATAAATTCATCAAAACAAGTGGCTTTACGCTGAATTCTTCCGGCGGTGAAGTCAAAGGCACCACAGCAGACTACTTAGAACAAAGCTCGACGATGGCCTCAGAAATTCCCGTCAAATTTGATGACGGCAGCACGCACAATCTGCCGGGATGTTACTATGAATTTGCAAAACGCTATCCACTGCAAAATGGAAAGCTTTATCAAGGATTCGTCGCTAAATCCGCCGATAAAATCTTTGAAAGTACGAATAAAGTTAAGTAGTTTAAAAAAGAAAGACGGCTTAGGCCGTCTTTTTTATGATTCTTTCGAAAGTCTCAAGATCGTTCGTCTGTTTTTTCCAACCTTCGTGAGCCTGTAAAAACACTTGGACCAAACGCGGATCAAATTGAGTGCCCGAACAGCGCTTTAATTCTGCATACACGACATCATCGGGCAAACCTTTACGATAAGCACGGGTTTGCGACATCGCATCGTAAGTATCTACGACTAAAATAATTCGCGCCACCATCGGAATGTCTTCGCCTAAAATCTTATCCGGATAACCGGCACCATCCATGCGTTCATGATGACCACGAATGCCCGGAAGAAGGGCCGCAAAAAAATCATGTTTAGCCAAAGGTTCCACAATTTGTTCGCTCATCACCGGATGATTCTGCATCATCAAGTGTTCAGCTTCGTCTAATTTTCCAGGTTTCGCGATGATAGATTGTGGAACGCCGATTTTACCGATGTCGTGAAAAAGACCCGAAAACTCCGCAACCTTTTGTTCGTATTCGTTAAGACCCGCATCACGCGCTAATTTACGCGCCATTTCGCCCACACGACAACAATGAGCATAGGTGACGGGATCAACGACTTTTAACGATTGCATCAGCGCTTGTGCGGCCTCATAGGCCCACGCCGGAATGTCTCCCCACGAAGACGACATCATTGGCTCCCTTCTCCTTCTAGTTTTTTCGGTGCTCTTAGACGAAAACTTTAAGAGTGAGAAATGTTTGCGTCTAAGAGCGAGACAACTTCCCGTTGACTAGACCTCAAAGCATTGGAAAGATCGAGTATGTGGAGGCTTAGGTGAAAAACTGGCACATTTTGACGATCTTTTTGACAATCTTAACGGTGTTTTCCTCTGAAGCCTTTGCGCAGAAAATAAAGGTCCGTCGCGTGAAAGGAAACCAGGCCGTGGTCGAGTTTTCTGGCGGTGCTCTTCAACAAGGCCAAGCTTATGAGTTGGTGCAAGACGAATTTTCTGAAGCTGGTGCCTCTTCGAGCGGATCTTCTCGTCGCCGTTATTTGGTGAACGTCAATTTCTCCATGAGTGCGATGAAGTCCGACGCGGCGGGAACGGAAAGCGAGACCGACATGTCCTTAGGAGCACGCTTTGGTTGGAACTTTGGGCAATTTGAAATGGGGCCGTTGTTTTCTTACAGCTCGGATTCTACAGGCAAGGTCACCGTGAATGTTCTGAAAGCGGGAGGTTGGGCGGATTTTAATTTGATTCCGAACATCCCGGGAGAAATTTTTGTCTTCGGCGTGGGTGGTTTTGGCGCTTTTGGACAATCTGAAGGTGGCGGTTCCAGTTTAACCATTATGGAGTTTGGCGGAGGTCCCTTTATTAAATGGTTCCCGCTGGCAACTGACGTGGGTTTTCGCGCGGATGTGGGATACGGTTATCAAAAACAATCCGGCGGAACTTCAGGGGATGTCACGATCACAGGTTTAACCTCAAATGCCGGCCTCATCGCTTATTTCTAGTCAGGGTCCCGTGAGTCTTAAGTGCCCTTGTTTTTTAAAGGGCACTTTGAAAAACGACATCTTCGCATCGCCTTCAATGGCGTATTCAATTTGCGAAGAATTTAAAGCCTTATTTAAATGCGCAAACAAATCCACATAACGAACGGGTAAAGGAATTTCCACCGGAACCGTGGCCTTGGGACCAACCACAACAGGTTGCTGGGTTTTAGAGTTTGCAAAAGCCTGACCGTCTAACGAAATTTTATAATTCACTTCATCAAGTTTGATTTCACGATCATTGGTGTTTTCAACATTCAGGACGAAAACAATCGTGGTGCCGACTAAATTTGTGTCTTTGATGTAAAGATCCTGAAGGTCTACTTTGGGTTCTTTCCACCCGCTTAAAGAAGCACATCCGACGGCGAAGAATATGGCAAGAATCAAAATCTTTTTCATACTTTTAGTTTTCCATGGCCCCCGGGGAAATGTCCAGAAAGTCCAGTCCGGCCCCAAGACTTGGGGCATTATCTCTCGTATGATGTTTTAAGGCGCATCAACGTGAAACCACCTCTGGCATCAAAGCTGCTATTTAATTTTAAGATGAAACCAGTCCCCCGCCCCCTTAGCATTGATATCAGCGCACGCACTATCGTTCGCATGTTGGCCGCAGCATTTCTTGTTTATTTGGCTTTCAAACTTTTCCCGGTGATCGTGATGTTGTTCTTTTCAATTTTGGTCGCCGTCGCATTTGAACCTGTTCTGCGATATTTACAACGGGTGATGTCACGCCGTGCGGCTGTTTTTTTAATGGCCCTTTTATTGGGAACGGCGCTATGCCTTTTAGTTTTTGTGATCTTCCCGCCGCTGATTGAACAGGTGCAAAAGGTTATTGATAAAATTCCGACCTATATAAAATGGATGATGGAAGGACATTCCCCCCGCAGCCTGATCCATCGCCTTGGGACCCGCATCTTGGGACCTGAAAGCATTCCGGATTTATCGACCTCCGTTTCACAAATTATGACGATTGGGCAATATGCGATCGGCACTATTAGCTCTTTAGGACTTTTCTTTGCGTTCACTATTTACCTTATGCTTGATGGCCACCGCACTTATCGTTGGCTGATGCCTTATTTTTCGGTGGAAACAAGATTTAAGGTGGAAGAAACTTTGGCCGAAGTAAGTCACATTGTCCCCGCCTATGTTTTGGGGCAAACCATTGCTTCTTTGGTGTGCGGAACTTATGTTTTTGTTTTACTCACCTTAACCGGAGTTCCTTCCGCATTAATGTTAGCCGCACTAGCGGCGGTTCTAGCGGTTTTACCGTATATTGGATTTTATATTTCGCTGGTACCCATATTGATGTTCGCACTGATAGTTTCACCGCAAACTCTAGCGACTGTGGCTTTTTTTTACGGGCTCTATCATCTTTTTGAAGGTTATATTTTATTACCTAAAATTTATTCGCAGCATTTGCGCTTGTCGGGCTTTATCGTGCTGCTTTCCATTGTCGTGGGTATGACCTTGATGGGCGTCTTAGGAGCCATCGCGCTGTTACCGATTGCGGCGGCTTATCCGGTGATTGAACGAATTTGGCTGGCGCCTTATTTAAGAAAGGCTGTGATTCCAACCCACAGCCGTATGGATTCAGAAAATGATGTGCATCCGATGCTTTAGAAGTTAATACCTAATCCGACGGTTCCGTAGAAAGTATTCAGCTCGGCTTTTTGATTTTGCACTTTATCTTGGAAGCTGTAACGTTTGATACCAAAACCCGCCTCGCCAAAATAACGATCACTCCATAAAACTTTACCATGGAAGTTGAGCGACATCGGCGCATTTAAAGTGACGTCACTGTTCATCGATTGCCCGTAATAGATGAATTCCATATCCACCCATTTTGGATAACGCATAATGATCAACGTATTTAAAAAATCATCAAAAACCTTCGGCATCGAACGTGCCCAAAAGATCCCTCCCCCCAGCATAGGGGCTTTTAGCTCTCCAAAACCCACGTCTTGATATGAAGCTAAAAGACCGACGGTTTCATCTCGTCCCCAAAGGCCTGGCGTAAAGCGATATTTAAGATCCACCGTCAAAACACTTAAAGGGGCGGTGCCGTCTTTCACCTTAAGCTCATTGAATGATTTAAAGTATTTTGCATTGATGCCCCAGCGTTGGCGTGACACCCAATAGTTGCTCCAGCTAAAGATATCTTCAAACCATTGATTGTAAGCCACCTCGCCCATCACGATAAAACCGCTGGCGGTTTGCACGCCCGAAAAACGACCCGAAAGCTCGCGAGGGAAACCTTTATACAGCTCGAAATACGAACGATAGGTTTTGCCATCCATTTCTACGTTTAAATACGACCGATTGATCTGACCCCGTTCTTCGGCTTTAAAGCGCCACATGAATTCAGAAGGATCATCGGAATCTACTCGCACCGAGTTTTGATCTGTTGAAACTTTCGCCGCTGGTTGTTTACGACCAAAAAGCTTGATGCCGTCATTATAAGTGCCCGTCGGCGTGCGTTTATCAAGATATACGCGGGATTGTGCTCTGGGAATTTGCGAAAGTTCAAAACGTTGCTTAAAGATACCACCACCTTCGCCTGGCAAATAAACTTTTGGATCTTCACGCAAGATTGCGGCGGCCCAGAACTTTCGTGAATCCCCGATAGTCGCCTCAAAACCCAACATTTTTGTTAAGCCGGAGTATTGATCCGGATTCAAAATGACTGAACGACCTAAAGGACGAGTGTCATAACCAACAATGCGCAAAAGATTCGGTTTTGCGGTGTCGGCGATATCCATGAGCTCCAGCTTGTTTGGTAAAGTGATGAACTCATACGACTCCCCCCCCAATAACTCCGCAAAGAAAGACGTCGGTGAATCCATGGGCACAACCATCGTTTGTTTTAATGGAGCCTCTTGGCCGTGCAAAAGAACACGTGGCTTTACAGGCTCAACGCGAACTTTCAACATGCTCAATGCGCCATCAGGCGCCGTATCCATGCCGTAACGAGGCGAACAGACACGGCTGGAGTTACGACCTCGAGTTTCACTTAAGCAAAAACGGAAAGATTCTTTTTGATTCCACAACGGAACCCCCGCAGAACGGGCATCCACAAAGGCATAACGTGCAGAGAAAATCCCAGAGCGGGCCACGTTGTTGGCACTAACACCTTTTGCGATAAGTTCTTTACGCCAATCATCGAGGCGTTTATTCCAGTTTGCTAAATCATTTTCTGAAAAATTATACGACCACAATAAACGCCCCGTGCGGGAAACCATTTCAATTGCCGTGGGATTGATCAAAGACTCGGGGACATAAAACGCCAGAGACATCTGCCCGTTTTCAGAACCCAGTACTTGGTTCAATTGAGAGTGTGTTTTTCCTAGCGGAGCAAAAGCCACCGAGAAAGTTTTATCTGAAAGCAGAACACTTCCCACTTTCAAGGCTCTTCCATCTGGGGTCATCTCATATTCAAGCTCTAACGGAGGCAAGATAAGACCGTTATCAATTTGATCGAAATAAAGGGGTTTATTAAATTCCTTCGTCGCCGCCGTCTTTAAAAGCGATTGTTTGGCGGCAGGAATATCATCCGTGTTTTCCTGTCCGTAAGCCCCAAACGAAATACAAATGAGAAGTGCGACTACGAGATGCTGTGCAATATTCACGTTCCAACCTATCCCTAGAGTGATATCCAAGATTTTAAGTAATTGAGAACAATGTCACAAGCTAAAATATTGGACTGTCTGGCATTTTCGGATTATGAAAGAAGTCTTGAGCATTGAATATTAAGGAGCCTTTTCCATGTCTGCCGCTCGTACTGTTTACCACATGAGAGTCACCGAAATTATCGACCATACGCCCGGTATACGCGAGCTGGTCTTAAAAACTGAAACTCCGGGCGAATTTTCGTTCCGAGCGGGACAATTTGTGATGCTGAATGTGCCACAAGGTGAAGCTAAACCCATTTTGCGTGCCTATTCCATCGCCTCTGACGATCGCAATAAAAATGGCTTCCGCTTGTTATTTAAATATGTGGAAAACGGCATAGCCTCGACTTTTGTGTGGGCCCTTAAAGGTGGCGAGCTGATTAATTTCACCGGTCCTTTTGGCAAAGTGTTTTTCCAAGAACCGCCGACCCCACAAGTGGTTTTCTTAAATACCGGCAGCGGGATTTCTCAGCATTTATGTTATCTGTTATCTAAGAAGGAACAATATCCCGACATTCGGTATCGCATGCTGTTCGGGGTCCGCTCGGAAAAGGACATGTACTATCAAAAAGAAATTGAATCCTTGGCACAAGGACTCAAAGACTTCAAATTTGAATTTGTTCTGAGTCGTCCGGAAACGGCATGGACCGGAAAAAAAGGTTATGTGCAACACTTCCTTTCGGAGTTTGATTATAAAAACATTCCTACGACTTTCTATCTTTGCGGCAACGGCGGCATGATCAAGGAAGTCAAACATCAGCTTTTAGAAGTCGACGGCCTTGATAAAAAGTCCGTTTGGTCTGAAGCCTTTGACTAGATGAGTACTAAAACCCGAGCGGCCTTAGAGTTGATTTTTGCAGGCTCCCTGTGGGGTTTTGGATTTGTCGCGACCCTCTTTGCACTGCAAGAGTTCACGCCGATCGAAACCCTGGTGTACCGTTTTGTCGTGGCCGGCTTCATCGGGGAAATCATTTATTTGCTTATCCGTGGCGCTCATTTTCGCAGCCTGAAAAATGATATTTTAAAAGCATTGCCCGCCGGATTTCTTTTGGCCACGATGCTGCTCTTACAAACAGTGGGTTTGAAGTTTACGACCGCAACTAAAAGTGGTTTTTTAACAAGCCTTTATGTGATTTTAGTTCCCCTGATCAACACGGCTATTTTTGGTCATGCCATTTCCCTGCGAAACTTCGTTTTTGTCCTGATGGCTTTGGTCGGAACATTTATTCTGGTCGGTGGACAGTTAGAAAGCATTAACGTCGGTGATCTTTGGACCATCGCTTGCTCGGTGGTGGCCGCCTTACACATTATTTATATCGGACGAGTTTCAAACAAAGTAGGCAATGCGTTTCGTTTTAATAATTTTCAATCATTATGGTGCTTACTGGCCCTCGCCCCCCTGCTTTTCACTCAAGACACCGTAAAAACTTCCACCGCTTCTTGGATACCGTGGATGGGTGTTTTAATTTTAGGATTAGGCTCAAGCATTATTGCTTTTTATTTGCAAATTCGAACTCAGAAGGTTCTATCGGACTCAACAGCTAGCATGTTGTTTTTATTAGAATCACCATTTGCAGCGCTCTTTGGATTTTTAATTTTAAGCGAGCGCCTCTCGTGGTCTCAGACCGGAGGCGCTGTCCTGATTCTGGTCGCATCTATCCTGCAGATAGCCTTTGACCCTTCCGTAAAGACCACAGAAACGAAACGATAATAACTGCACCCCCGCTTAAACCCGTCACCCATTCAGGGATGTGTAAGAACGGATCCAAGAGCATGATCATCGCTAAGATTCCGATGGCATAAAAGGCGCCGTGTTCTAAAAACGCAAACTTAGTTAAAGCTTCTTTCTCCACGAACATGATCGTCAAGCTTCGCACAAAGAAGGCCCCGATGCTTAAGCCGATCATGATAATAAATAAATTGTGCGTGATCGCAAAGGCCCCAACGACACCGTCAAAACTGAAAGAGGCATCTAGAACTTCGAGATACAAAAACATTCCGGCACTGGCGCGATGCACGTCATGCATTTGACCATCAGAAGCCTCAAGCCATGAACCAATTCCATCCACAATCACATATGTGATCAAACCCGCCATCCCGGCCATGATAAAGGCCAAAGCCTCGTGTGACGGAAGAAAGTGAGAAATGATCGCCAAAATGATCAAAGCCAAAGTCACTTCGATGGCTTCCACCTTACTGCCCAAATACACCGGCGTTTTTTCTAAAACCGGAATCCAGTGCAGGTCCTTGTCTTCGTCATAGAAGTATTTTAAAGCCACCATCAAAAGGAAGCTGCCACCGAAGGCCGCGACCTGTAAATGCGCCGACAACATTAGTTTCGCATATTCATCAGGCTTTGTGGCCGCCATAATAAGCGCATCCCAAGGAGTGACATTGGCGATGAAAGTCACAATTAAAAGCGGAAAAATCAAACGCATCCCGAAGACGGCGATCAACATACCCCAAGTTAAAAAACGATGACGCCATACCGGAGTCATTTCTTTTAAAACCACCGCATTCACAATGGCATTATCAAAAGACAAAGAAATTTCTAAAATAGCCAAGATCACCGCGATAAAAAGAGCGCCTAAGCCCGCCGCCGTGGTGCCGCCATAATAGTGACCGACAAAGTACGATGCGACTAAGCCAAAAAAAGTAAAAACAAAAGAACCTGTAAAGTATTTCATGAAGAAAAAGTCCTAGATTCTGCGATCCAAATCAAGGACTTATTTTAAAACTGCTTTTAAAAAGCGACCCGTTTCGCTGCGAGCGACTTTGGCCACTTGCTCGGGCGTGCCCGTCGCGACGATTTCGCCCCCCGCACTGCCACCATCCGGTCCCAGATCGATCACGTGGTCTGCCGCCTTAACGACTTCCATATTGTGTTCGATAACTAAAACCGTGTTCCCTTGGGTGGCAAGTTCTTGAATCAACTCCACCAATTTACGAACATCATCAAAGTGCAAACCCGTCGTGGGCTCGTCCAAAATGTACATCGTCTTCCCCGTGCCGCGACGAGAAAGTTCCTTAGACAGCTTCACGCGTTGGGCTTCACCGCCCGAAAGGGTCGTTGAGCTTTGTCCCAGGGTCATGTAATCCAACCCCACCCGGTGCAAGGTTTCAAGCTTACGATAAATCTGCGGATGATTGCGGAAGAACTCTAAAGCCTCCCCCACACTCATTTCTAAAACATCGGCGATAGATTTATTTTTGTATTTAATATTTAACGTCTCGCGATTGTACCTGCGGCCCAAACAAGTGTCACAGGTCACAAAGACATCGCTTAAGAAATGCATCTCGACCCGGATTTGCCCGTGACCCATACAAGTTTCACAGCGTCCGCCTTTCACATTAAAGCTAAAGCGACCCGGCTCATAACCGCGCAGTTTAGATTCTGGCAGGTTGGCAAAAAGATCACGAATCATTGGGAATAACGCCACATAAGTAGCTGGTGTCGATCGCGGCGTTCGCCCAATGGGTCTTTGATTGATATCAATGACCTTATCAATCTTATCTAGGCCTTCGATTTTTTTGTATGGAGAGGCCTGAACATGGGCCTTATAAAAATGCTTCGCTAAAATTTTGTAAAGCGTATCGATGATCAGCGTACTTTTACCAGATCCCGAAACTCCCGTCACGGCGGTGAAAGTTCCTAGAGGCAACTTTAAATCTACGTTTTGCAGATTGTTTCCGGTGGCGCCAGACAAAATTAAAAACTCTCCATTGCCTTTGCGGCGTTTTTCCGGAACCGGAATACGCATTTCACCGTTAAGATATTTTCCCGTCAAAGAACGTGGATTGGCCGCCAACTGATCCGGAGTCCCCTGCGCCATCATTTCGCCACCTAAGACGCCGGCGCGAGGACCTAAGTCGACAACGAAATCAGCGTAACGAATCGTATCTTCGTCATGCTCCACCAATAAAATGGTATTCCCGCGATCTTTTAATTCGCCAATAATATTGAGCAAGCGATGATGATCCCGCGGATGCAGTCCGATACTGGGTTCATCCATCACATATAATACGCCAATAAGTGATGATCCCACTTGAGTTGCCAAGCGAATCCGCTGAGCTTCCCCGCCAGAGAGAGTTCTTGAGGGACGACTCAGTGAAAGATAGCCCGTTCCCACGCGGATCAAATAATCCAAGCGCGATTGGATTTGTTTATTAATTTTATCAGCGATCAACTGATCTTTGGCTTTCCATTCTAATTTAGAAATCCATTGGCGCAGCTCGGTTCCAGCCATATCAGAAAGTTCGGCGATATTTTTTTCTTTGATTTTGATATTCAAAGCTTCCGTTTTAAGTCGCGAGCCATGACAGTCAGGGCAAGCGCTTAAAACCATTTCTTCTTCTTCCTCGTCATCATCGTCGGAAGTTTTTTTGCCTTTGTATTTATAGACGACCTTATCAAGCTTTTTCCCGCCGACTTCCGAATCGGAAAACTGTTCTTCCTCAACTAGGTCAATGGTGCCTAAACCGTGGCAGGTGCCACACGCTCCGCGCGGATTATTAAAACTAAAAAGACGAGGTTCAATATCAGGATAACTGTAACCACAAATCGGACACGCTGAGTGAATAGAATAATTTGTTCTTTCACCCGATAAAGTTTCAATGATGACACGGCCATTGGCCATCGATATCGCGGTGTTGATACTTTCTGAAAGACGGAGCTTGAGATTGTCTTTTAAAATCAACTGATCCACGACCAGATCAATATCATGGGTTTTGGTTTTTGCGAGTTTTGTGGCTTTATCAAGCTCGATCATTTTGCCGTCGACCTTGGCTTTCACAAAACCCTTCTTAGCCCAACGTTGGAATTCAGCTAAGAACTCCCCTTTTTTTCCCGAAGCCATCGGAGCTAAAACATAGAACTTGGTGCCCATGCTTTTTTTCAAGATATCATCGACGATCTGTTGAGGTGATTGGCTTGCCACGGGGATGTGATGAATAGGACATTCTGGAACGCCGACTTTTGCAAAAAGCAAGCGCAAGTAATCGTAAATTTCCGTGACCGTTCCCACCGTCGAACGCGGATTGGTACTGACTGATTTTTGATCGATCGCAATGGCCGGAGAAAGCCCCGTGATTGAATCCACATCCGGCTTTTTTAGTTGTTCCAAAAAATTGCGCGCGTAAGCCGACAAGCTTTCCACGTAACGACGTTGGCCCTCGGCATAAACGGTATCAAATGCCAGTGACGACTTACCACTGCCGCTCAGGCCCGTAAAAACGGTGATCTTATTTCGGGGAATAACGACGCTAACATCTTTAAGATTATGTTCTTTGGCGCCTTTGACTACGATTCCGTCTTCACTCTGTGACATAGAAAATGATTGTAGTTGAAGAAGAGACCACTTCGCAAGGGCCAGAGAAAACAGAATGCCGCACTACAAGAGAGAAACTTAAAACCCAAAAACCAAGGACCGTTCAAAAACGGTCAGAGGCAGTCAGAGGGCCGTTTTTCAACGGTCCGCCGTCGCTTTTACTTGGCAGGCTGGGCACACGCCATAAAGTTCTAAAATGTGATGAGTCAGCTTAAAGCCGAACTGATTTGCTACTTTTTCTTGCAAGCTTTCGATCGCGCGATTTTCAAATTCGCAGATCTTGCCACACTTCACACACGTTAAATGGTCATGATGGCCTTTGGGCGTGAGCTCATAACGAGCGGGCAAACCACCCATGCGAACTTCCGTCACAAATTGACCTTCGGTCAAAGTACGCAAGAAACGATACACGGTCGCAAAACCGATATCAGGGTGAATCTTATTTAGTTTTTCATAGAGTTCTTGAGCAGTAACGTGACGACGGCCTTCATGCAAAGCTTTTAAAATCGCTAAACGTTGGCTGGTCACTTTCAAATTAAGGGCACGAATGATGCGTTTAAGCTCTGACTCGTCGAATTCTTCACCGTGAACGATGATATCTTCGTCGTGTTGGCGGGGCAAAAAGGGAACAGCTTCTTTACTCATAGGCACACCTCAAGTGGTCGGTCTCAAATTTATAGACCAGCCGGGCACCCGATGTCCAGATAATTAAGAATCATTTTCAACTCGGGACGCTACTTAAAGCCTACTTTGGCGCCACTAAGACCCACTCAACTATTCAAAATGACTTAAATTAAGGCCTTTGGAGATATGGGAAACAGCGTTATGAGGGTGAAGGCTCTCAACATGGCTGAACTCGGCCACGTAATCCAAGACTTCTGGGCGCGCATCCAAAGCATCCTTCACTCGTCGAGCCGCATCTTCACAGAACATCAAGTTCTGGCCGTTGCGTAAAGCAAACTCTTGCTCATCTTCCCGCTTCACTGCGCCCTGAACCGCCGTCTGTAAAGCCTCTTCGACGGTGTCGATAAGGGTCCCGTAATCAAACTCAGTCCCTACTTCTACTTTCACACGAGCAAAGCTGCGTTGTGCGTGAGGGGTCGCCACAATACCTTGGGGGGTTCCGAGCCACGAATGAATCACATCAAAATCTAAAGACTTATCGTTGAATTGAGCTTTGAACCCATCTTGAATCAATTGTCGAGAAAGTGCCGCCGAAGCCGGGCACGTGCTAGAATAAGTCACAACCACTTCGACGTAATAATTCTTAACACCATTTTTATTTACCGCGGATAACACCACCGGGTAAGAGCGCCAAGCTTGGTTGGCACTTTTTAAAGCTTTACGCACAAGCGGTGCTTCAAACTGAAGTTGCACACGGGCTTGGGTTGAAAGGTCTTCGTGAGTTCTTAAAAACTCATCCGTCGTGCGCCCCAGAAGAGTCAGATTCAGCTCGTTCTTGGTTAGAAGCTCCTGAGTGATCAGGTACAAGCGAGACATATGAATACCGCGTGAAGGTTTTTTATCTAAGCTGACTTTCGCATCAGCCCGAGCGGGAACACGATAAACTCCATCGCTTTGCTTTAGTAAAACCGGAAGCTCAATTGAGCCCATCCCCACCCAATCAATGGGCGCGAATTTTTCAGTGTGGGTTTCTTTAGCAACATCGGGAAGAGTCTGTTTAGTCATACGAAAAAGTCCTTCAGGCAAGAAAACGTATAACGCAAGTTCGGGGCTTTGGCTCGCCATTTATAGATTTTACAGCGATTTTACGCCCCGCTTTGCCTCGATAGGTCCATAGATCTTCTCTATGCCCGCCCCTATTTACTGCACGAGGGAGTTTAATTCCTGTCTCTTTTGCTCCACCGCCGTCTCTAAGCTTTTAACTTGGGTTTCTTGGCTTTGCAGAGCTTGCTGAGCCTGACGTAATTGAGAGCCAAGTGAGATTTGGCTATTGCGAATTTCTCTTTGCGATTGTTGCAAGCGAATGATGGAGTCCCGCAAACTTTCGATATTTCCTTGGGCATTGGCCTGATTAGATTGCAGATCGTTCAGAGCCTCTTGTTTACCTGCCTGTAGGGCCTGCGCGGCGCTTAAGGACTCAGCCGCAATTAACAGACGCTGCTGCAACATCAAATCACGCTGCTGATTAAGGGCATCGAGCTGTTCCTGCAAACGTTGAAGCTCCGCCATCCGACGGGTTTGATCGTTAAAATTCTGATTCCAATACATGATATCTTCGCGGGTTTGGCGAATCTGAAGCTCCTGGGCGCGAATGCTTTCATCAATCTGCGCCAGCTGCGCTTGCGCGGCACTATTTTGAATGCGCATTTGATCTTCGGCCTGACGATTTATTTGCTGTTCTAGGTTGCGATAAGCGTCTATTTCCATCAGCGCGTTTTGCACTTGAGACTCTGATCGCAACACATTCAAATCAAAAGATCCCAAGGCGGCCGGCATCCGTGACGTGAAACTTTGACTTTGCGTTGCCAATTGATTGACGGATTCACGCTGGACTTGCAGATCCGCTTGGGCTTGCGCCAGTTGTTGTTCTAAATTCTGCAACTCTCCACTGGCAAGTTCGGCTTGACGAGAGGGCGTCGGGGACACAGGGGCTTTAGGAGTGGTGGTCGTTGTCGCCGCAGGGCGAGGCATTTCAGCCACGATACTGGTTTGTTCGATTTCTTCAATTTGTGCAGCCGCGCGTTTTTCTGCTTCGCGGTTCACGTGGAAAAAGAACATGACCGCAGCAATAAGCAAAATCAAACTGAAGGTGGAAATAGTGTTTTTGCCCATAGAGACTCCTTCAGACTTTAGGCCTTCTTCCCATTTTAAAGCCGTTACGTAGCTGAGCAAAACAGTCTTTTGCTTCTTGAGAAATAACATGTTTTAAGGGAAAGTGAGACTTTGCGAGGTTTATCATATGGCTGAAAAACAATTGATTTTAGCAAGCACATCTAAGTACAGATATGAGCTTCTTTCCCGATTGGCTTATAAATTCGAAGCCGTGGCCCCTTTAGCGGATGAGGAAAAAGAAAAAGACTTAAGCCTCGCCCCGCGCGCCTTGGCCGAAAAACTAGCTCGCATAAAGGCCGAAAGCCTCAAAGGCCCCGGAAAAGTCGTCATCGGTGGCGATCAATTGATTTCATTTGAAGGCCGCATCTTAGGCAAGTCGCACACGCCAGAAAAAGCCGTCAAAGAATTGATGTCCATGCAGGGAAAAACGCACGAACTGATTACGGCCATCTGCGTTTTTGACGGAGACAAAATGTACGCCCACACCGATGTCACGCGCATGACGATGAAAAAGCGCACCTTAGAACAAATCGAACGCTATGTGCAACTGGATGAACCCATGGACTGCGCGGGCAGCTATAAAGCTGAAAGCCATGGCATCATGCTTTTTGATAAAATTGAAACCGAAGATTTTACGGCGATTCAAGGTTTACCCTTGATCGCACTCAGTAAAATATTAGAGAATTTAAACCTATGAACGACACACAAAAAAAACTTTTCGATTTGGCCGTTAAAGCGCAAAAAAATTCTCACTCCCCTTATTCCCAAGCACGCATTGGAGCGGCGATCTTAATGGCCGACGGCAGTGTGCATGCGGGATGCAATGTCGAAAATGCATCTTACGGCGGCACCGTGTGTGCGGAGCGCGTGGCGATTTTTAAAGCCGTGAGCGAAGGCGCACAAAAACAGATTTCAGAAGTTTTGGTGGTGAGCACCGCCGATAAACCCTGGCCTCCGTGCGGTTTTTGCCGCCAAGTGATCGCAGAATTTGCCACAGAAAAAACCTTGATCCACACCGCTAACAACAAAGGAACGATCAAGACGTTCACGTTCCCGGAAATTTTCCCGGAGGCTTTTACTCCGAAGCATTTGGCCTAACGAACCTCGCAAGCGGTCGTTTGATTAAAATTTTCAGCCATTTTTAAAAGCTGAGTTGCAAAATTCGGATCTGAGGACCGAGTGCTATACGTGTAGGCTATCATGTTAGCCAAGGCGATGGGATAATTGTGTCGCAACGGCAACTTGGGCTCGGATCCATCCGTTTGCAAATAGCGGGTTGAAAAAAGGCGCTCTACGTACAACCAGTAATCTTTGCGGTAAGTATTTAGGGCCGACCTTAGGAAATCCTGCTCTGATTTGCAGGTTGCGACATCCATGTAATATCCTGCAGATGTTGGAAGGTTCAAATTTTCAACCCAGTAAAAGGCCGAAAAACCCAAAGACTTTAAATGCTCATTCACTATGTCAGCACTTAAATTTTCATCTAACAGCTTTAAGATCAAACGACGAGTTTTCACCGACGTTTCATGCGCAGAAGGACCTTGCAGAAAGTTGATTTGATCTTGCGCTTTACCCCAAGCATAAATCTCCTCATGAAGCTGCATCAAAACCAGACCCACGTTATCAAATCGGCCTACGATGTCAGAGTCGTACCACAACTGATCATCACGACGTATGACGGCCTGAAGCTCTTTGCAATACACTTTATCGATCTCGTTTTCTTTTAAAAATCCAGAATCCTGAACATCCATTAAGCCATATTCACTGGCAATACCACTTTGCTTTAGCCAGCCCAGCTTATTATGTATTAAAGAAACTTTCTCATAGGCCGCAGGCAAAGTTTTAAGCGAAGTGATCACTTTTGTATAAGCTTCCTCTGTAGACATTCTATTCAGTTGATCTAGCATGGCTTGGCGACCGCCGATCTTTTCAAGCAAATACTGCTCCAGGGGCTTCGCTGAAACGATAGCCGCACGACCTTCCGCGGTCATACGCCAAACCGCCGTAGCTCGGGGGGTTGATCCAGAGTTACCACTGCTAGAGCAACCTTTCGTGCAATCCTCTTCTTGACCAAAAGATTCTTTTACAACCGCCCTTTGCACGGGAATGCTAAAACAAACCAAGGCATCACCACCATGCCCTTCTTGACCTATGAAATCCCGTTTCCATCCTGTCAAAGAATCGTCTGAATCTGGAGCGGCATTGGCTTCCGGCTTGGCAGGCAAAAATGGTTTTAATTCGGAGCCTCCCCCACCCTGACAAGAAATCGTAAGAACTGAAATGAGCAGAAGGGCTATTGCATTATTCATGGTGACTCCTTAGTAAGTGAAAAAAACGAGAGGCTTAAATTATAGACATCATCGGGCTTCGTTTTTCGTGGACGCTCAAGATATTCACAAAGATCGCGACGAACTTGAGTTAATCTTTTTTTAACTTCCGGAATGTCCTCAGTGTGAATCGCCATACAAATAGATGTATGGTCTCTTTGACTGATATCTTCATTCCAAAGTGACTGACGGGCCTTGCTTAAAAGTTCATCCTGCATTTTTTTAAAGGCCAGGGCTGTAAATTCATTCTTCGTGGTGGTGTTTCCGCCAGAGGTCACACGCAGCTGGCCATGTATTTCTTCGAGCAACTCCAGGTCAATCAATCTTTCGATGGCACCTTTGGCTTGGTTGGCCGTAATCCCTAGACGAGCCCCGATCCATTCTGCATCATTTTTAAAATCTTGGACATGCGTCAGTTCAAGAATGGCATAATGAAACCAGTCCGAGATCAGTTTAAAGTATTCTAACTGAAGACCATGAAAATCCAGCTCGCCCTTGGTGGCACCCACGAAGTTTTTAAAGGAATTCATTTGTTCGGGTTCCAAATTCAGATGCGTGGAAACTTTTTTAAAAATCTCGTCTGTGATTCTTCTTTTGCCGTTCAGAATTTTACTTAAAAAAGACGGCGAAAGATCCAGAGATTTTGCAAAGCTCCTTAAGGAGTACGCCGGGTTTTTGCGACAGCGCAAAACCAACTCTTCCTGAAGATAATTTCTGAAATCCGAACTTCTTTGTTCCATGCAAAAAAGTATCGGAATTTGATCTTGGGATGGCAAGAGGTTTGTACACAAACTGTGTCCAACCCTTGGATACACATCCTTTAGGTGAAGTCAGCGAACCTAGGCTTACCGTAAACTCCTCGCCCTTATTTCCATCAATAGATTCGAATTAAGACTTCTCTCCCTGCGCTTACCAAGAAACATGGAGTTATAAATTTAACAACTTTGTTCTTGCCATGATTTTCTTATTCTTAAAATCCTCGATAATAAATGTTTTTGCGCTCTTCGCGATGGATCTCAAATGCAATTTTATCGGTTCACTATGGCTTTATAAACGTCTTTGCGGGTCTTTTGTAAATATCTTACTTAGGCCAAATGCCTCAGAAAAAACCTTAAAAGTCGAGTTTTAAAAGTGATGTTATAACTCTGGCAAAGAGGAAATATCATGACAACGGAATCAACTATGAAGGCAGACTTAAGGCATCTTTCAAACTCGGATCTTGTTTTAAGTTTAAAACGCCTTGCCAAGGCAGAGCGAAAAATCACTCATTTGGTTTTGTTGCATATTATTGAAGTGGAAAATCGCAAGCTGCATTTGCAGTTGGGGTATGATCGCATTTTTTCTTACTTAACTAAAGAACTGGGGTATTCCGAATACAGCGCCTATGAACGCAGGAACTTTTAAGTCATGTTTGTCCCAGCGGCTCCTGGTCAGAGGTGATTACCACTTTGGCAAAGAAAATAAATCAAAGCAAGTTGGGGAAAAATACGTTCGGAATTAAAAATTTGGAATTGGGAGAAGCGATAAATAATAACCCCTTGGCGACGCAAAGCTTCTTGGTAAGCTCAGAACAGAAGACCGCGGGGAGTCGCAAGCAGGATAACAAGGATGTTCGAGATAGAAATAAAATCATGCAACCATACCGGCCCTATATTTCGGTAAAAACCAAGCGCTTGCTTTTATCTAAGGCCCAATACCAATGTGAACATCATCATCCCCACGCCGGTCGATGTCGCTCTAAGTATCAATTGCAGGTGGATCATATTCAACCTTTGTCCGCAGGTGGCGACCAGAAGATTTCGAACCTGCGAATTTTATGTGGGGTTCACAACCGCGCTCGAAACTAAAATTTTAATTCAAGGCGCTGATCAGCTTTCCGGACATCACCGGCTTGCAACTAGCTTTAGCAACAAGATCTGATTCCAGAATCATCTTGAACGATTCATTTTTGCAAGTTTTAACGGAATAACCTTTAAGCATTTCATCACTTAGGTCGCCTTTAAGAGTCTTTTCTGAAGCGCATTGATGAGTGACGTACTGATTATATCCCGCACAAGTTGCGTCTGCGGCAAAAGCACTGAGCGGAAGTACCAAAAGAGTGGCCAGATTAGCGATGACTAGTTTAAGCATGTAAGCTCCATTTATTAGTTATGCGAAAGACGGTTGCAGTTCGCATGCCTAGGTAAACGGAGCCCCAATTTGATATAGAATATTCATGACCGTCAAAATTTTAAACAGCTACAAATTTTGCGCCAGGGGCTAAGGCCACAGATCAGAGCAACCACAGGTCCTTATCTAAGCGAATGACCCAAATAAAGCTCAAAGTCACTGCGCGATCTTTCTAGATCGCTGTATAGGTCGCGGGCTAATTTCTGATGAACCTTCCACTGAGCACCGGATTCTTTATCCAAAACCTCGATGGTTTGTTTTAAGGCTTCAAGTGCCAACTTTTTTTGAACTTGATCTAACTCCCCTGCTGGGGCTTTGCCATTTTCAACATTGAAATAAGCACGAATACCGTAATGATCAGAAAGTGGTTTTTTCGGTGAACCTTTTAAGTTCACTTCAGCGGAAGCAAGTTTTAGCGATGTCTCGGCTGTGCCCGCATTCGAATAAAAGATATAGTCAAACACATGATCTGAAGGCAACCAGCTTAAAGGATTGGCTTTACAATAGGTGCAAAAGTCCGCGGGATAATTGCCATTTGTAAAACTCTCTGCCATGGCGTCTTTCAACCCGACGACACTCATCAGCAGTTTTCTTTCCAAATCTTGCGGATCCGAATTGAAATCGCCAGATAAAAGCATTTTCAAGTTTTGGTTTTGTAAACGCCAACGCAATAAATCCAAAATTTGGGTCAGGCGCACCGCCTGGGAAGAAGGATGAAGATGCGTATTGATGATATAAAACTCTTCATCAATCGCTGGAAGTTTTACGCGCAAGACATGGAAAGCCTTATCAACACTCGCCACACTGCGGGCGCGATCTAAGACTGATCCGGAATTGTTCACCGCAAACGTAAAGGTCTCGCGCGAAAGAATATCCCCCATCACCAAATCCATAATACCGATGCGTGAGTCACGATTCGGTGAGCTGAAGCTGTAGTGGTCCTTCAACGAATTTTCGATATGATCGATGTGGGACTCCATCCAAACTTCTTGCAACTGAACGATGTCACATTTGGGGCGCGCTTTGAGATGTCCCAAAATTCCTTGAGTGCGCTCCGTCCGGCCCGAAGCATAAAGCGGTCCGTAAGCATTGAAGTTTTGAAAACAGAATTGCGGCGGGAGGCTTGAATTTTCCCAATAAGAGGTCGCAAAAGCCGTTTGCGCGGAAAGGGCCACAAAAGAAACCACCAAGAACCCAAAAGCCATGATTTTTAAGAATCTTGTTTTCATGGGGGTGTTTGTACTTGAGGTTCCCCCTTAAGTAGCTAAAAAACCTCGGCCCCTGGAAAGATTTCCATTGGCAGGGTCAAATTTCGAGCGTTCGGTTCTGCCCTAAATCGTGGATTTCAATGCGAGAGATAAAGCTGCCCGAGTCTATTTTATGGCCTTTTAACGGCTCTAATTGCGATATAAGAGCTTCGGCCTCTAAAGCCATCAACGGTTTTAGCAGTTTAAAGCTTTCGTGAGAATAGTCGGCAAGACTTCCCGCTTTGTGCTGCCAATAGATTCGGACCTTTAAAAGACGGGCCGGCGCTTGCGGCGGCAGGATTTCGATGAAATGGGAGTGAAAGAATTCAAGCTCTTCCGGGGATTTCACCGGCACTCGGAAGTTTGAAAAACCGAAGCCCCTTTCTTCGCGAAACTGCAGGCTGGAGAGTTGAATGGGGCCCGAAGACTCCCCGGCCAGCGTCGGATCTTTGACGGCTTTGATTTGGTCTTTTAAAAACTGCGCGGACTCATTATAAATTTCGGCAAAAACGAGATTCAGGCTTTCAGTGGGGGCTTCAAAGGTTTGGGCTTCCAAGTGTTCTTTAAGAGCGGCAAGCAATGTGTCTATGATGGGCAAATTGACGGTCATCCCTGACAGAGGTTTGACCTCTGCCGTAACTCCTACCGCCACATGAAAATGAAAACCCCGTCGATGTGACAGGGTTTTCTGGATTTTTATTGAAATAGGAATCTCACGAACAAATTGCAACATTAGTTCAATTGCAAAGCGTCAGTGTTCATTGTGACGTGAGATTTAGAGCGGAAGAAGTTCATCCACGCATCGACCATGCCGTCCCCACGACGTTTTTGAATCATTTCAACAGCCATGGCCTCAAGAGGTTTTGCTTCTTCCATTTTGCTGTCTTTTAATTTCAAAACGTATTTTGAATTGCCATCACGAACCAAGCGTTTCAAAAGAGGCTCTGACTTTTTAAGATCAAAGATCGCTTCTTGCGCCACAGAGCTTGTGATCTTTGGGAAATTTTCAGCCGTCAATTCCGTCATACCGGTTTCATCCCAAGTTGCTTTAAGGTCTTTCAGCTGAGCATTGACAGCCGCTTCATCACCCTTGTTCAAAGCTTCGTCCAAAGCTTTGATCGCCGCTTCGGCTTTTTCTTTGCCTAAAGCTTTTGTGGCGGCTTCTTCGTCCACTTTTGCGAACGCGACATTCATTTTAGCGGAACGCATTTTTTGCAAGACGTTCATCTCTGCATCCGTGATGCGTGAAGAAAGCTCAAAAAGATAGCGAGTGCGCACATTCGCCACGTCTTTACGAACTTTGTCCTCAAATTTTCCCGGAGACATATGAGTTGATTCTAAATAACGATTGTAAAATTCACGTTGAAAGCGACCGTCTTGCTGAAAAAATGGGATGTCTTTCACGATAAAATCACGCACCTCAGCGTCTGTCGTCATAATGCCATCTTTTTGCGCACCTTGAGAAACGAGCTCCATACGCACGAGGTTTTCCAACGCTTGTTGGCGCAGAAGTTGACGCTGAGAGCTAAAATCCATCTGACTGCCAAAGAGATTTTGGTAGTACTGTTGAATGCGGTTTTCTTCTTGCTGGAAGTCCGCGACCGAAATCAACGTGTTATTTACTCGAGCGACAGAACCAACACTCGCTCCCATATGTGACGGCAAACCGAAAAATACGAATACCATGATGATCGCTCCGAAGAGGATAATAGCCGTCACGCTCTTTGCGGAAAGCTTTCTTTTCATCTTATCTGCCATGCTGTCGCTCATAAATGCCCTTCCTTGTCCTACACTGATTTTTAAGTCGGAAATCATTACCTTACGAATTTCTTATTTTTTCAAGGGGAAATTGTTGAAATCTTTGAGCCTTTTGGTAGCGTTGAGAAAATGAAATGATTGGTTAGTAAATCGCATCGCGCCATAGGTGCCTAAAAATGCGAAAATCCAACGAGGGTACTTTTGAATTTCTTCAACTTTGATCTCAAAAAAATCATCATGATCGGCATTGTGCTCGCTTTGCCTCTGATCTCTATCAACATGCAACAGCGTCCTCAAGAGTCCAACTGGTTGGTGAAACCTTTTGCCCTTTTAGGCAGCGGGATTTCCCAAACCTTCTATGGATTCAGCCATGGAGTCACTGAAACCACGGCGATGTACGTGAATTTGATCAATATCAAAAAAAATAGCGAGCAGTTGCAAAGTACGAACAACGAACTGCAAGCACGCTTAGAAAAAATGAACGAACTGACAAACGAAAATGATCGTTTGCGCGGACTTTTAAGCTTCAAAGAGCAAACCAAAATGAAATTGGTCGCAGCCCAAGTCATCGGCCGCGACTTAGTGATTGATCACAACACTGTCACGATTAACAAAGGAACGACCGACGGTTTGACTGCGGGCCAAGCGGTTATCACGACGGGTGGTGTTTTAGGCTATATCTTTAAGCCCGAACCTTACACTGCTCACGTGATGTTGATCACAGACCGTTATGCGGTTGTCGATGGCATCGTTCAGCGCACGCGCGCTCATGGGATCGTTGAAGGTAAAAGCCAAAATGGTTGCACATTGAAATATGTCGAAAAAACAGAAGATGTGAAAGAAGGCGATCTTGTGGTGACGGGCGGCCTGGACAACATTTTCCCGAAGGGTTTCCCTGTGGCGATTGTTGAATCGGTTGAAAGAAAAACATTCAGCGTTTCGTTGAAAGTTGACTTGCGTCCGGTCGTAGATCCCTACAAAGTGGAAGAAGTTTTTGTCGTGAACCAGGCGTCTAACGAAGATTTCGGCAATCGCTTTGCGCCCCCCCAAGCCGAAAATAACGAAGCCGGAGCTGATACCACAGTAGCAGCGGTTGCGACGACACCCGCTCCCGCCGCAAGTCCCTCGCCGTCTCCCACCGTGACGGCAACTCCGAAGCCTAAACCGGCAACGACCCCTGCGATACCCCCCTCACCCGCTCCGTCTCCAAGCGCTCAAGGGGCTGCGCAGTGAAAATTCGTTGGAATACTCTTTTAAACTTTCTGATCATGTTGGCGGTTTTAATGACCGTCGCCGGATTTCAGACAACCTTCTGGTTTCAAGTCTTCGGACATGTGCCAGCACCCATGTTATGGCTGAACCTTATTGTGTACGTGATTCTTTACCGCCGCCCTAGCCAAGCCATCACTTGGATTTATGCGATGGGATTTGTTTTATTGGCGTTCACCGCGATGCCATTAAAAATGATGTGGTTCAGCCTTTTGATTCTTTTCCTTTTAGTTTACGGGGTTAAGTCCCGCGTTTTCTGGAGTGGTTCAGGATATTATACGATCATGTGTACGTTTTCGGCCGTGGCCTATCACGTCCTGTTTTTGTTGATCTCTTGGGTTTTAGAAAAAAACATGGCGAGCTTTGAAATCGTGGATCGGTTAGTGCAAATCGTTTTAACTCCGTCATTTGCCTTCCCTGTTTACTGGATCTTAGCGAAAATTGATAAGCTCACCCAAAATGAAATGCTTCAAGAATCAGGAGGGCTGGAACTATGAGTACTTATGTCAGCAATCCTGATGAAGCTAAGGAATATCTAAGCCGTTACAAGCTCTTCTATATAATGATCGCTTTTGCCATGACTATCTTCACGATGCGTTTATGGTATCTACAAGTGATCTCGGGGAATGAATTGCGTGAATTCTCGGAAAAAAATCGTATTAAGCAAAACAAAATCACCGCTCCACGCGGCTTGATGCTAGATCGTGACGGCAAGGTTCTGGTAGAAAATCTACCAGGCTTTGAGGCGATCTTAACACCTCAATACATTGAAAATCTAGAAGCCTTGTCTAAAACCGTGGCCCCGGTTCTGAGTATGGATCCCGAAAAGCTTATGCAAAAAGTCCAAAAGAGCCGCCGTCAAAACGGTCCTTTTGCGCAGATTCGTCTTAAAGAAAACTTAAGCCGCGAAGAAGTGTTTCGTCTTAAGCGCATGCGCCTAGATACTCCGGGACTTGAGATCCGTGAATCTATCATCCGTTATTACCCACTCAAAGAAGATGGCGCCCAGTTATTCGGGTATGTGGCCGAAATTTCTAAACGTCAGATTCCGATTTTAAATGAACTTTATAAAGGCTCTTTGAGCTTTGAACAAGGTGACGTGATCGGAAAAAGCGGCTTAGAAGAAACTTTAGAGCGCGACATCCGCGGCACTGACGGTGTCAGCTTTATCCAGGTCGATGCCCATGGTCGCGAGACTGTCACGCAAACACCCAATATTTATGGTGAACAAATTCGGGACCAAGTTCCTATTCACGGGAACAACGCCGTCTTAACTATTGACCGCGAGATTCAAGAAGCCGCTTATAAATCATTTAAAAACTTAAACCGCATTGGCGCGGTTGTGGCGATGAAAACCAATGGCGAAGTGTTAGCTTGGGTGAGCGCGCCTTCTTTTGATCCGAATGAGTTTTCGACCGGTATTTCGGGCGGAACTTGGTCAAAGCTTATCAATGATCCGTTTAAGCCTTTACGTAATAAAGTCATTCAAGACCACAATGCTCCGGGTTCGACTTTCAAACCTTTGGTGGCTGTCGCCGCTTTAAATGAAAAAGTCATTACGCCAACCACGATCGTCAGTGCCCCCGGGGTTTTCTTCTTTGGCCGACGTCCCTACCATGATCACTTAAAAGGCGGTCACGGTAACATCACGGTGTTTGAAGCTTTAGAGCGTTCGTCGAACGTGTTCTTCTATAAAATGGGTATCGCCTTGGGTGTAGATAAAATGTATGACTACATCCACCTTTTAGGTATCGGTCAAAAAACGGGTATCGAGCTTGCGCGTGAGGTTTCCGGCACAATGCCAAACTCGGCGTGGAAAAAAGCCACCGTGGGTGAAGAATGGCAACCGGGTGAAAACTTAAGTACGGCGATTGGACAGGGTTTCGTGAACGTCACTCCGTTGTCTATGGCCGTGGCTTATAATGCCATCGGCACCGAAGGCAAAGTCGTCCGTCCATTCTTAGTCCGTAAAGTCATCGATCAAGATGGAAAAGTTTTGCGCGAAAACTTCCCGCAAGTGGTGCGCGATCTGCAACAAATGCAACCTAACGGCGTGCAAATCACTCCGCAAACTTTCAAAACAGTCAAAGAAGGTATGCGTCGCGTGGCTAACGGCAGCCGGGGTACCGCTCAACGATATAAAGTTCCGGGTGTCGAGATGGCTGGTAAAACAGGAACTGCTCAAGTCATGGGCTTTTCGGCCGACCAGATCTATGTGAAGTGCGAAGGCCGTCCGATCCATATGCGCCATCATGGTTGGTTTGTGGCCTTTGCTCCGGCAGAAAATCCAGAGATCACCATTGCGGCATTGGCTGAACACTCGTGCCATGGTGCTTCGGGGGCGGCTCCGATTGTGCGCGATATCGTGCAAGCTTACTTTGAAAAATATCACCCCGAGGTTATTGAAAATGCGCTTAAAGCTAAAGGCTTAAAAAAAGCGGAAGCCCCGACGGCGCCTCCACCTCAAGAGTCGGAAGGAGAGTAAAGTGTTAACTGCCTTGCACGTTGAAGAACGAACACTTTTTAAAAAATTAGATATCAACTTGATCATTGTGATCTTTGCTTTGAATGTTATCGGCTTAATCAACCTGTACAGTGCCACTCACGGTCCGACATCGACAGACGTGGCTTCGCTGTTCATTCAACAAATTGTATGGCTGGCGGCGGGCTGGTCCATTTTCTTGTTAGTGACCATCGTTGATTATTCCATCGTCAGCCGAATTGCGTTGGTGATTTATGGTTTAAATCTTTTAGCCATTCTGTACGTGACCTTCTTTGGTAAGGTCGCTCTGGGGGCGCAACGCTGGATTGATTTAGGCTTCTTTCGGTATCAACCGTCAGAGACGATGAAACTGGCTTTGATTATGTTGATGGCAAAAATTCTTTCCACTCGCAGCACGCATGGCCCCGGCATGGGCTTTAAAGAAATGTGGCTGCCATTATTGGCCTTGTTAATTCCCTTCGGCTTAGTCGTAGAACAACCCGATCTAGGAACCGCGATGATGTTAGCCGCCATCGGGGGCTCGATGCTTATTTTTGCCAAGATCCGAAAAAGCATCTTGGCAAGCTGTATTGTCCTTGGAATTATCGCGATCCCGGTGGCGTGGAAGTTCGTATTGCATGATTACCAAAAAAATCGCGTTTTTACTTTCCTAAGTCCGGCAAGTGATCCAAGAGGAACTGGTTACAACAGCATCCAATCAAAAATCGCCGTAGGTTCCGGCCGCTTTTTCGGCAAAGGCTTTATGATGGGAACTCAATCTCAACTAGAGTTCTTACCAGAGCGTCACACGGACTTTATTTTTTCGGTACTAAGTGAAGAACATGGTTTTGTTGGTTCACTCGCCGTCATCGGACTCTTCGCCTTTTTATTTATCACAGGAATCAGAATCGCCTCTAACGCCAGGGACAAGTTTGGCGCCCTGCTGACGGTGGGGGTCCTCTGCTATATCTTCTGGCATATGTTTATCAATATCGGCATGGTTATCGGACTCCTTCCCATCGTCGGTGTCCCTTTACCACTGCTTAGTTACGGGGGATCGGGCATGATCACAACCATGGCCGGAATGGGCCTAGTCTCCTCCGTCGCCTATCGTCGCTACTTGTTCTAAAATTCTTGGAACCCGGGAGATGCTTGGTCACCAAGGACGGCTTTTTTCCTAGGAATGGGTAAAGCCGTCAGCTTCGTGGCACGCCATCCGGGCTCATCGTCGCCACCCTTCGGGTGGTTCGCGCATCCATGCGCCGACGAAGGCCACTTCGTGATCGACTTTACCCATTCCTAGGAAAAAAGCCTCTTGCTAACTTCTCATGCTCCTGCCTTCTGCGGAGTTTAGATCAAATAATTTTTCGCTAACGCCTTCAAAGATCTTTTTGAGCCCTCTGCGCTGTTTGAAGTTAGATACGTCATTCGAACTAGATTTTTTCTTTGCAAAGGCTGCTTAGCTTCTTGTGCGGCAGGGCCTTTGCCGGCGCCACGATGGCGCGAACCGTGGCTTTCAGCCACGGCGGCAACTGAGCCTGGAAGGCGCGCCCAGAGCACGAGAAGCTAAGCAGCCTTTGCAAAGAAAAAATCCAGCGTTCGAAGCCCGTTCCCAGACAAGACGTCTCAAGATGAGAAGATGCCCGAAAGTGACTCACTAGTTTTCAGTCAGTGACTAAACTCTGGTAGACACCTGTTCGGCCAACTCGAATGGATAGCTTTTATCCCGCGCTCCAATCTAAGACCTGAAAGATCCCGCATAGTTAGTCCGTCGGCACGACCATTGAACTATTTGGTTGGTAACAGGAGGTCGCGGATATGAAAACGAAACATCTCAAAATCGGACTTGCGCTTATCACCGCAACACTCACCATGGCTCTTTTTAATAACTTCAACTTTGTCTCTTTCAAGTTTCCAGCGGTGCTTGAGAGTGTTCTAGAGTCAGCCCGGGTTTCCCATGCTAAAGAGCTTTTAGGAAAGAAATATTCCGGCAGCGACGCGGAAAAAATGGGAGGCCAAAAAGCTCTCAACTTGATGATTCAAAAGAAAATTCAAAGCTCGCTCGGGCCTAAATATAAAGCTCAAGCACGCGCGATTGCTCGCACCGTTATTGCGGAAAGTGCGAAATATGAACTGGATCCCGTGTTTGTCTTAGCGGTGATTGCGACTGAATCTAAGTTCAATCCCGAAGCCATTGGCAGCGTGGGTGAAATCGGTTTAATGCAAATCCGTCCTGAAACAGCTAAGTGGATGGCGCAAAAAATCGGCATGAAATGGAAGGGCAAAGAGTCTTTGAAAAACCCTACCGTGAACATCAAATTAGGTACGGCTTACATGGATTACTTGCGTAACAAGTTCACTAGCAAACCAGCTCGCTATGTGAGTGCTTACAATATGGGTCCATTAAACGTGCGCCGCTTGGTTGCTAAAAATGTTGTCCCTGCCGAATACAATTCGAAGGTGATGAAAAACTATAAAGATCTTTATGCTAAGATTGCGGATAAAGCGCCGCGCATGGTGGCGACAAACTAAACTCAAATAAAATAAAAAAAGGGAATCTTCACAGATTCCCTTTTTCATTAGAATTTTCTAGTCAAAAACTATACGTTCTTGTTTAAGAAATCCAAGATCGCGTCTTTGGGATGATTTCCCACCAATTGACCAATCTCACTGCCACCTTTGAAAAGCAACATCGCCGGAATTCCACGGATGCCGTACTTGCCTGGTGTCCCTGGATTCTCATCCACGTTCACTTTTACGATTCTAACTTTGCCACCCAACTCTTGAGCGACTTCTTCTAGTTTTGGAGCCAGTGCACGACAAGGTCCGCACCACTCAGCCCAAAAATCGACTAGTACTGGAGTTGATGAATTAAGAACTTCTGTTTCAAAAGAGCTGTCAGTAACAGCTGTTGTATTAACGCCCATAAGGCCTCCGTAATCTTCCCTTAATTTGAACATCAAAACCGGACTCGTCAAGGTCCCAGTCGATCAATCACTTTTTAAAAAGAGCCTTCGTAAACTCGCGACGTAACTTATCGAGTTCGTTCAGGTTTTCAGCATCCCATTCTGCAGCCATTTGCTTCTGACGCCGCCGTGCCTCAACCCGGGACACCGTACTTTTTGGAGCGACCTTCACATCCGCCACCAGGGCAGCATACTTTTCCATGCGATTTTTGAGTGCTTTTTCAGCAGAAGCCAGCTCTCGTTGCGCTTTGGCTTGAAGATCTTTAAGCTCCCTCGCCTCGCTCGTCACTACCGCCGAATCAATGCTCTCTGGAGGCCCACCGCGCACAACCTCACCATCAATAAGGTCTTCTAAAGTCATATCATTCACGGACACATCTTCAAGCGACTCTGGAGGCTCGGTGATCCCAGCGGCAGGTTCAAACTCGCCCTCGGCCGAAGCTCGCAGTTCTGCAGGCGCTTCGGGGACGACAGGCTTTTCTAATTCTTGGGGCTCAATGCGCTCCATTTCGGGAGTTCCGCCGCCCAAGAGCTCTTTTTCCAAAGCCTTTAAATCGACGTCGGCAAAAAGGCTGGAAGATTTTTCGTCCGTGGTTTTGCGGGCGCCTCCCGAAGCGGCGTCGGACATCCGATCCCCAAATTTAAAGGAGACTTTGCGCTTTTCTTCGGGCTCTTGATTGTCGAATGAAAAATTAACGCCGTCTTCCGAACCGATTTTTTCAGAACGCATCGAACGTTCTTCTGAATTTTTATCCACCTCTTCCGTGCGACCCTTGATATAAATCGCTTCGGATTCAAGGTTGAATTTGCCGCCCACCGACGTCGCCGACGACGAAGCTTTTTTTTCAGACTCGGTTGTGGAGTTTTTATTTAAACGCTCTAGCAGCACAGCTTCATCGTGATTGAGCAACTTGCCGATCACTTGAATGAGGCGCAGTGCGGGAACCGGAGCTTCCAACATCATGTCAACGCGGATGCGAATAAGATCTTGAGGTTCAGGTTTAAATTTTGCGGGAAAAATGAGAACGGATTTTCCCTGCCACCGATGCATTTCTTTAAGACGTTTACCAACGCCTAAAGAGTTGACCTTGCCACCGCGGCCCGAACCCACGACAAGATCCGGATTGAAGGCTAAAACTTGTTCCGCCACAGTGTATTCATTGGTAAGACCGATCACATCAAAACCGACTTTTTTCAACGTGCTTTCCACGTTCATCAGATCTGCATAATCTTCGTACACCAAGAGGATTTTGTTCATTAATCTTATTCTCGAACAAGCAAGGGGCAGCGTCAATCCGAGGTCCTGGACAATGGAAGAGATGACACCTTTGTCGTCCCGGTTTAGACTGGGGCTCGGGACTCGTGCACCAGGAGACAGTTTTTTGAGCATTTTTAACGGTAAAAAAGCAGTTCAGTACATTTTCTTTGAGATGCTTCCAAGTTTCATCCTGGGACTTTTGGTTTTTATTTCAATCATCCTCATGTTTCAGGTCCTCCGCCTGACGGAGTTCGCTTTAGTTCACGGCGTCGCCATCAAAGTCATCGCCCAAATTATTGGGTTTGTGATCATCTCTTTGCTGCCCGTCCTGTTTCCGATGGCCCTCTTATTCTCAGTACTACTAACTTATGGGCGCTTAAGTCAGGATTCAGAGATTGTTGCTATGAAGGCGTCCGGATTACCAATGGGAACCTTGCTTTTACCCGCCTTGGTATTAGCCACCTTGGTCGGGATTATTTCAGCTCAAATGTCGTTTAACATCGCCCCTTGGGGGAACCGGCAATTCGAGGTTTTATATTCTCGTTTAGCAAGCACCAAGGCCGGAGCCGTTATTAAAGAAGGTACTTTTTCAGACAGTTTTTTTAATATGGTTGTTTATGCCAACAAGGTGGACTCCAACAAAGGCCAATTAGAAAAAGTATTTATTTACGATGAAAAATCTGGCGACGTTCCACTCACCATCATCGCGAAAGAAGGCGAGATCATTCCCGACCCGGTGAACCCTGGTCATGAAGTTTTATTGCGTTTAAAAAGTGGCGAAATTCATCGCCAAGCCCAAAATCACACCAAGATCAGTTTTGACACCTATGACGTGCGCTTTTCAACGCCGCTAAATATTCAAGAACGTGAAAAATCACCTCAATCTTTGACTCTGCAAGAAGTTCGCGGCCGACTCAAAGAAGATCTTAGCAAAGATCCAGAGTTAGAGCGCACCTTGCGCACGGAGTTTCATAAACGCATTGCGATCACCGTTTTATGTTTAGTCTTTGCGATGATTGGTGTGGGATTAGGAACGACCACCAACCGCCGCGCCGCTAAAGCCGGAGGCATGATTCTTTGTATCGGTTTAATTATCTTTTACTGGGTTCTGTATATCGCGGCGGAAGGCATGGCTCGCGGAGGATCAGCTCCTGTTGCGCTTGCGATCTGGGCACCGAATGTTATTTTTGCGATTTTAGGTGTGCGAGCTTTGCAAAAGAATTGGAACTAAAACAGAGCGATGTAGCAGCGTCCATACTACCACGGTCATCCTTGACCACATCGCCCCTCCCTAGAGCAAATGGTAGAGACAATCTTTAGGCCAGGCAAAAGATTTTTTCAGGTGATTTCATTTTTTCCTTTGAAGTTTTGGCAGTTTAGAAAGCTCACTACCCCTAGTGTTGGCACTCTAAGGTCCCCACTATAGCTATACTAAAAATTCTAACTGCCCTTTTTTGGGTAATGGCTCAGAGTTAAAAGACATGAACAAATCCTCAGCATCACGGATTAAAAAGGCCCCTTCGCTCAAAAGATCTAAACTTCCCCCAAAGTGCACATCGAGGGGATGACCCGGAACAACCCACACCGGTCTTCCCAACTGCAAAGCTTGTTGAGCGGTGATCAAGGTTCCACTGCGTCGACGGGCCTCAATCAACAGACTGGCGCACCCTAAAGCGGCAATCAATCGATTGCGATGATGAAACAGATGTTTATGCATCCGCTGTTCAAACGAATATTCACTTAAAAAACAACCGCCACTAGCAATCACCGGCTCTATCCACTCGCGCAGACTTTCTGGATAAAGATTGCCTAAACCTGAAGGCAGCACCACAACCGTGCTTAAATGATGTCGAAGTGCAATGGCATGCGCTTTTTGATCCACGCCGCGTGCGCCCCCACTCACAACCACGGGCTTTGCGCGTTCACAGAAATCAGAAAACTCTTTTTCCATCCACTGTGTGGATTCAAAACAAGGTTCACGACTGCCGACCACGGCCAAGCTTCTTCCGCCTTGCCAGGAGGGCTGTCCCCAATAACTTAATGTCAGCGGTGGGTCCTCCATCAAATAGCAAGAACGGGGATAAGCCTCTTCACCGTAAGAAATCATCTGCACCCCTTTTTCACTCATACGCCAAGTTTCCTCGCAATGGCGTTTAAAAAGATCATGATTTTGCTGAAGAGCGCCGTGCAATTCAGGAATCTGATATTTTAGAGCTGCTAACAAAGAGTCCGCATTTAAGTTTTTCTGCGATCCTAAAAGAAAATAAACCCGCAGAACCTCATCGCGACGTGTGCGAAACAGGGGATGGTGTTTTAAAATTTGAGAAAGGGAGTAAAGATCATTCATGACGACCGGGCTGTGCAAGACACAAACCCGGCCTTAAAGTGCTTTATAATTCTAAATCAGAATCATCAGATCCGGAATCCGGCGATGACGCATCTTCCACCGGCGCATCGTCCAATTCGAAATCATCTGCAGATCCCGCCTCGTTTTCAATCACGGGTTCAGAGCTTACGGCCGCTGTCGCCACCGACTTACCCGCATAATCCCCGATCATAACGTCATCAATGGCACTGGTAATATAAGCGGTGGCAAAATTATTAGTCACACGCACAACTTTAAGTTTTCCAATCACGCGGTCATTCATCACCGCTTTGACATTTTTATTGCGAGCTCTTTCATCCGCATAAATCGAAAGCGTTTGCCCCTCTTGCAGCCCCTGGCCGCTTCCCGCATCCAAGAACACCAAAGAGTTTTGCCCCATCAAAGCACGTTTCTTTTCAAACTGCCCGCCCATGATGGTCGCCCCTACCCCCGATGTCACCGGACCGGCGGCGGGGTCGATCATTGGTAACGATCCCGCGATCAAAGTAGAACCCACTTCAACCGGTTGAATGGTTTTCGTCACCAAAGCGCGATACATGTTTTCAGCGTCATTCACTTTTTCAAGAACTTGAATCTCGCCTTGCAATTGAACCATTTGGGCCTTGCGCTCTTTATTGCGTGGGTCCTCGAGTTGAGTCAGATTTTTTTGCACAACGTACTTTTTATCCGGAGTTCCCGCAAAGCTGACGTAAATGTATTGATACTCTCCGGCCGTCGAAAGCCCCATTTCCGTACCGGTGATTTTACCGGAACCTTCCACCGGGGCATCATTAATGTAATATTCCAAATACTCATAAGCCTTGGGATATTTATGCTTTAACAAATCCAAACGAACATCATCCTTAGGTCGGATGACAGAGCTGACACGCGATCCAGGTAAACTGCGCGGCAGTTTTTCCACTAAGCCTGCACGTTTTTTTGGTGCCGGAATTTCCACACCGTCCATGGCACCTTTAGGGGGTGCCATCGGAACCGGAATACTTGTCGAAGTGACTTTCTTTTCTTCGGCTTGAGCCGTCACCGCCAATGTGGGTGCTTCGCCCATGCTGCCCGGGAAAAATTGAATTCCCATGCCCGGAGAAATTTCATGCGGATTTAAAATTTGATCATGATTTAAGGACCACACTTTGGGCCAAAAAAATGAGTCCCCGAATAGCGTCGTCGAAATTCCTGAAAGTGTGTCACCGGATTGAACCTTATAAGTTTCCGCATTGCGCTCGCCTAAAGCTTTTTCCCAAGATTCTTCAGAGGTCGGAGCTTCGTTGTAGGTTTTGTAAATTCGATGAAACTCGGACTCTTTTTGGGCATCCGGATCATCGGGAGTTAAATTTTCAAATTGCGCCGTAGATTTTTTTGCACGCTTCGATTTTTTAGGAGCGGGCATTTCTGGCGGCGGCGGAGGAGGCGCGGGAGCCGCGATCTCTGGCGAAGGTGTAGATTCAACCTGAACTTCACCTGGCACTTCTTTAAATTCTGGCATTGCCGGTGCCGCGGGTTCCGCCGAAGGCTGAGACTCCAGCACATCTAAAGGATCAGTTTCCCAATTCGCATCTGGAGGAGCATCTTGTGCTTGCACTAAAAGCGCACAAAAAATCATAGCCAGCATTACGGAGAAATTCTTTTTCATCACTCTTGCATCCTTGCAAAGGTAAAAGGGTCAATCGGTAAGCCGGAGCTGCGTTTCGTCTTCGCCGAAAGCGGCTCGGTAAGCCGGGGCTGCGTTTCGGCTGACGCCGAAAGCGGCCCTACTTAATAATTTTTAGTTCAGCGTCGGCGCGGAAAGACTCGGGGCTTCCTGGGTATCTAGCACGAACTTCTTTAAGCGAGCGAGCCGCATACTCTGGCAAATTCATTTTTTTATAGGTCATGCCTTTAGCAAATTTTGCGGCCGCAGCTTTGTTGCTCTTTCCGTATTTTTTTTCAATTTGTGAAAAGTATTTTATGGCTTGGGCGAAATCGTTGTTGTCGACGGACATGCGGCCCGCTAGGAAAAGTGCATTGTCAGCGTACACACTTTGCGGAAAACGCGACATCATGCTTTGCAAACGACTCTTAAATGCAATTTCATCATTTCTCTCATAAGCGCTTACCATTTCAGCATATAAGGTGATGTCATTTTCTTTAGAAATATCTTTTCCTGTGAGCTCAACAAGCAAAGCTTGTTGCTTAGAATTGATAACCGGCTTCTTTGGCGACGGCTTGGCGAAAGCCGAGATAGCTAAAGGCACAGTGATACAAACGGTTGCTGCTAATCGTCTAAGTTGCTTCATCTCTATTCACCTCTTGATCTTCCTCTAGTATGACACGCAATAAGAATGGCAAACAAGTAAGAGTTATCCACATAAAATGTTGAGTTATTGTAATGCTAGACCTTAGACCTATTTGTTTTCAAGGGTTTCAGCGATTTGCCTAAATAATAATCAGCATTTAAGCATTTGTTTTTACTTAATTATTCTAAAAATACACCCTGCGTTTCAAGCTTGAAATGTCAGATCTTAAAATCCGATTTTCAAAGTTCTGCGGACATCATGACAGATTATTTTAGAAATGGTGCGTGAAACGCTTTTTGCTAAGTCCTTAGAACCATGCTCTTTCTATTGATCATTGCACTTGCTTTAAGCATCACGCCTCCAGACTCATTGCTGAAAAACACATCAGCTCTGTCGAAAACTTATCAACAAAAGTGTCTTAAACAAGTGCCTACAGATGCAACAACCCGCGCTTCGATCCAAGCTCTGCTGTGTGGTGAAAAGATCACAGACTCACGGCTCAAAGAAAATCTCTCAAAGACGTCCCTGATCCATATTTTCATCGTGTCTGGATCCCACTTGATTTTGCTTGATCGTTTTTTAAGCATTCTTAAAATTCCACTCTTTTTAAGATTTCTCAGTCTGGGGTTCTATTCACTGGCCGTGGGCTGGCAGGCGCCGGCAGTTCGCGCTTTGGGAGCGCTTCTACTGCGTTCCGGGTTGCGCTACGGACGTATAGCTTTTCCGGGGGATCTTGTGGTTCTGGCTTGCGGTCTGCTGACATTGGCGATCTTTCCGACCTGGTGGCAGTCCTTGTCTTTTCAAATGAGTTGGTGCGCGGCTCTAGCGCTCAGTGCCCCCTCGGTCTTGGGCCTGTCTTCTCGTTCATGGAAAGGCGCGCTGCTTTCCCACTTTTTGATTCTTTTAATCATGGCACCGCTCTTATGGGGCTGGGCCTCGCTGCATCCAGTCGGCGTGTTAAGCAATCTCTTACTCGCCCCGCTTGTCGCGTTGGTTTTATTGCCTTTAAGTTTCACCGCTGTCTTTCATGAAAAACTGCTGCAACTGTTTTCGCATGTGATGAGTTTTTTTGAGGCCACACTAAGTGCAGTGGCTGAACCCGTTGTCATTCCATCCAGCGGCGTCGGTTCTAGCTCTAGCTTTTGGATCTGGATTTTTCTTTTACACATCTTGTTTCATTTTTTACGTCTGCATCTTCGCCAAGGAAAAGATCTTTTATGAAAACCCTGGTCATGTTTGTCATATTATTTAGTGCCAGCCGAATCGCCCCAGCCACATTGGCTCGAGGTATTGTGGTTTGGAATGTGGGCCAAGGCCAATGGATTACCATGCCGGAACAAAACACCTGTTTTCATTTTGATATGGGTGGCGAGTTCTTTCCTTGGGAAAGTTTAAAAAAACTTTGTGCCCACAGGGCGAACGAAGTGCTTTTAAGTCATTGGGACTGGGATCACATCGGCGCCCTGGCTCAAAGTAAAATTATAAAAACTCTTCCTGACATCTGCATTCGCTTTGCACCGCGGGGTCCGGCCTCCCCTCGCAAAGTAAAGATCTTAAAAAAATTTCGAAGCTGCTCAACAGAACCCCTTTCGATATCATCATGGACCCCGCCCCTTTCGAAAAACTCAAATGACTCAAGCAGAGTTTATCTTTTTAAGAATATTCTTATGCCCGGCGACTCGACGAAAAAGTTGGAAGAACTATGGAGCAAAACTCCTTGGGTTGCCTCCGCCCAGGTTTTAGTTTTAGGCCATCATGGCAGCAACACTAGTACGTCCGAAATGCTTTTAAATCGCTTGGCGAACTTGAAGATTTCAATCAGCTCGGCTCGATGGCGGCGCTATTCTCATCCCCACCCGCAGACGATCGCTCGCCTCAAGAAATTTCGCACCCCCTTGTTGCGCACCGAAGATTGGGGACATATTTGGCTGGAGTGATATCGTACGCAGGACTCAAGGATCTCAAAATATCCACCCTCTACGAGGATTTAACCGTTTTGGACTCTTCATCAACGGAACTTCGCCGAGAAGAATAACTGCGGAACATTTTCTTAAGGGGTTGCACATGACTCAATTGTCTTCGTGGTTTCACGGCATCAAAGGTAAACTTCTTTTAGCGGCCGCCCTGCCGATCGTCGGATTTGGAGTCGCCAACATCATTTCTTCGACAGGCATTTCCAAAATCAATTTTCTCTTAAGCAGTTCTCATAAAGAGATCATTCCCAACATAGAAGCACTTCAGGAAATGCGCCACTCGTCTACCAAATTCGCATTTCATGTCACATCGGCGCTCGCCGAGCTTGAA
The DNA here is from genome assembly GCF_001592735.1 of Bdellovibrio bacteriovorus. NCBI lineage: Bacteria > Pseudomonadati > Bdellovibrionota > Bdellovibrionia > Bdellovibrionales > Pseudobdellovibrionaceae > Bdellovibrio > Bdellovibrio bacteriovorus. The sequence goes on along the minus strand of NZ_LUKE01000004.1, from coordinate 36,750 downwards.
TCTGGCAGACAAGCCGATAGTGATATCAAAGAAGCCCATACGGCGATGCAGTCCTACGAAAAAGCTTACAAAGAATATGTAAACTCTGCATTCATGCCGGATGAAAAGAAGGCCTTTGAAGCTATCAAAGGTACGTTTCCGCAAATGATTGCGCTGATGGAAAAGATCCATTCGCTAGTGGCCACTCACGACCTTGAAAAAGCTAAAGAAGCCCATGTCTTGGCAAAAAAAGATTTTACCGCACTCAGTGCTCCGGTTTCCGCATTTTCTTCGGATACTTTGCAGATGTATCGCCATCGCGCTGAGAGCGAAGGAAAACTTGCCGCGACAACCCAATCGGAAGTCGCAACTTGGACCATGGCGACCATCATAATCTCAAATATCTTTATTTCAGGTTACCTACTGTGGTTAGCATCAAATATGTCTAATACGATGGCCACGATTGCATCAAGCTTGAATCAAGCCGCTAGCAATGTGGCGACGTCCGTTGACCAATTAAATCACGCCGGCACGGGCCTTTCACAATCCTCAACCGAAGCCGCCGCGTCGTTAGAAGAAACGGTGGCCTCTTTAGAAGAACTTTCTTCCATGGTGCAGATGAATTCAGATAATGCCAAACAGGCGGCGTCTTTATCCAGGGCTTCTCGCGAAGCGGCCGAAAAAGGACAAAGCGAAATGGCCAGTTTAAATTCTTCGATGACGAAAATTTCAAGCTCTTCCAAAAAGATCGAAGAAATCATTCATGTTATTGACGATATTGCCTTTCAGACAAATCTTTTAGCACTGAATGCCGCCGTCGAAGCCGCCCGTGCGGGCGAACAAGGAAAAGGCTTTGCGGTCGTGGCCGAAGCCGTCCGCTCGTTGGCACAAAGAAGTGCTTCCGCCGCAAAAGATATCACTCATCTTATTAAGGAGTCTGTACAACAAGTCGCCGAGGGCAGCCGCCTAGCCATCCAAAGTGGCGAGGCCTTAAACACGATTGTAAATGCCGTCAAAAAAGTGTCAGATCTTAACAACGAAATTTCGACGGCGAGCACGGAGCAAACCGCCGGCATTCAACAAATCAGCAAAGCCATGAATCAACTAGATCAGTCTTCGCAATCCAATGCCGCGTCGGCGGAAGAAATCGCCGCCACCGGCACTGAAATCAATGGCCTAGCACAAACATCTTTAAAGCTAACAATGGATTTAAATAAGGTGATTTACGGAAACCAAGGCGCCCCCCACACAGAGTCTGCGCCCGCGACCACTTCAGTCCCACCTAAAACAACAGAAAAAATGCCAGTAGCTTCTCGCGAGGCTAAAGTCATCCCCTTGAACTCAGCGCCGGCGGCCGTTGCCAATGCTAAAGACGCCATCCCGTTTGATGAAGACTTTAAACTTGGAACCACCGACGGCTTTTAGATGCGGCACCTATTTGTAAGGACGATATTCCATGTGCAGGTCGCGCGCTACGGGCTCGTAGCAGACGTAACCGTTGTACACGTTCAAACCTTTGAACAATGCTGGTGATTTTGCAATCGCGTCTTCCACACCCATGGCTGCAAGCATAGAACCGTATTTCGCTGTCACGTTAGTCAAAGCGTATGTTGAAGTTTTTGGTACCGCGCCTGGCATATTTGGTACGCAGTAATGGATGACGCCATCAACTTCGTAAGTTGGGTTTTGATGAGACGTTGGACGGCAAGTTTCGATACAGCCACCTTGATCCACGGCGACGTCAACAACCACAGAACCTTTAGACATTTTTGAAATCATGTCTTTAGAAACCAGAGTTGGCGCTTTGTGGCCCGTGATCAAAACGCCACCGATGACTAGGTCTGAATCAAGAACAGACTCTTCGATGTTTTTTGCGTTTGAATACAAAGTCATGCAACGACCTTGGAAAATATCATCAAGATATTCTAAGCGTGCCGTGTTCACATCGAGGATCGTCACGGATGCCCCCAGGCCGACCGCCATTTTTGCGGCGTTCGTACCAACCACACCACCACCGATGATCGTGACTTTGCCTGGTTTTACGCCTGTCACGCCACCCATCAAGATCCCTTTTCCACCGTGATCTTTTTGTAGGTAGTACGCACCGATTTGCGTCGCCATACGTCCCGCAACTTCAGACATAGGCGTCAAAAGAGGCAATGAACCGTTTTCAAGTTGGATTGTTTCGTAAGCGATCGCTTTCACTTTACGTTCGCAAAGAACTTTCGTGAGCTTTGGTTCTGCGGCCAAGTGAAGATACGTGTAAAGGATTTGGTTTTCCTTCATCAGCTCATATTCGTCTGGAAGCGGTTCTTTTACTTTTTGGATCATGTCCGCTTTCGCGTACACTTCTTTTTTTGTATCGATGATCTTAGCGCCCGCTTTTTCAAACTGTTCATTTGAAATACCAGAACCCACACCCGCGTCTTTTTCGATGATGACAGTGTGACCTTCTTGTACATACTGGCGAACACCAGCATCAGTAATACCGACGCGGTTTTCTAAGATTTTAATCTCTTTTGGAATACCGATAATCATATATAGCTCCTAAAGGGCTCTTGCGAACGCTTTGTTTTTAGTCAATTTGGTATGCGCATGGAACTATGCCAGATTCGTAATAAAAAGCAAGAGGACTGGAGTTCATACTCGAGGAGAAAAACCTCACCCCTGAGGCGGTGCGTAAAAATAATTAATGATTTTATTATGCACTGTTGCGCCCTACCATTTGTGTATGACTACAAGCCTCTCCGCCATTCGCAGCGAGCTCACTCAGAAGCTTCTTCAGTATCATACGGAACGCAATCTGGGCCATTTAGGGTCATGTTTGTCCTCATTGGATATTCTGACGGCCCTCTTTTGGGGACCTCTTAAACAAGACGATCACTTCATTCTTTCTAAGGGCCACGCGGCAAGTCTGCTTTATTTGATCCTAAACCAGAAAGGCTTAATGACGGACGCCGAACTTGCGGGAAGTTGCCGCGACGGTAGTATTTTTGGTGCTCATCCGCCGTCGACGGTTCCGACACCTCATCCATGGTGGGGATTTGCTTCGGGCAGTTTAGGTTGTGGTGTCGGCCTAGGTTCTGGTGTGGCTCTGGCAAAAAAAATCCGCGGTGAGCAAAGCCAAGTGTATGTTTTAATTTCTGAAGGAGATCTCAATGAAGGCTCGACCTGGGAGGCGTTGCACTTTGCCGCGCAAAATCAGCTTTCAAACTTACATGTTCTTTTTGATCATAACAAAACCCAAGCTTTAGGGAGCATCTCGAATATTTATTCGCTTCACCATCTTGAGGTGAGTTTAGATTCTATGGGCTGGGACATGTCTCGCCAAAATGGACACGACGTGCAAAGCATTCATTTCTCTAAAGCTTCCGGCCCCAAACCCCATTTTTATATTTTTGATACCCGTAAAAATTTTGGTTTTGAAGACCGTCTCACTCCAGTGGAGGCTCACTATAAAAACCCTCCCGTGGTGAAGCCATGAAGAAATATTTTTTTTCTTGGATGCGCGAACATTTGCGCCACAATCCTCACTGTGTTTTATTGCTTTGTGATTTGGGCTACCCCGAAGCTTTAGATCTGATTGCTTTACATCCTGATCACGTTATCAATGTCGGCGTGGCCGAACAAAATGCGGCTTTACTTGCTAAAGGACTTTGCTCACAGGGTTTTGAGGTTTTTATTTACGGCATTAGTTCTTTCACTTTGTGGAGAGCCGCCGAAGGCTTACGCATGTATTTTGACCCCACGGATCGTTTGCGCGTGATCGGTAATGGCGGTGGCTTTGGTTACGGCATCATGGGATCTTCCCATCACAGCCTTGATGATTTAGGACTGGTCAGCCTATGGCGACATTGGACTTCATGGATTCCCCGTCGCGACCAAGAACTCACGTCACTTCTTAAGAAAGTTTCGCCGCTAAAAGGTCCGCACTATATCCGACTGACTAATAATGATTTACCAACAACCGATGAGTTTTGTGCCCTTTCAAATACCGGGGGTGGTGAACGCGTCACCGTGGTGACTTATGGACCTTTGCTTGATCTTGTCCTACCGGTTCTTAAAGATGATTCTGACGTGCAGATCTTTGGCATCAACACATGGCCCTTGGACGTCAAAACCATTCAATCTCATTTTGAGAAATCCCAACGGATCGTGTTTTTTGAAGAGCACCAAATCGAAGGCAGCTTGTCTCAAAAAATAGCCTCTGTTTTGGAAGGGCCACGAGCTGGAATTCATATCCACGCCATCTCTCAATCAAGCACCAACGGCAGTCGCAACTATTTACTGGCCAGTCAGGGCTTTGAGAGTCAAAATATAAGAAGGAACGTCAATTCAATAAAAGCATAAGGGTCTGATGATACAGAATTTTCACCCCTATCCCGAATCATTGCTCAATAAAGCACGCGCTTTGAAAGACGAGCACGTCATGATTACGGGAGCCCATGGCTTCATCGGCGCGCAATTATTAAACCTGCTTTCCGTTGCCCACGTCCCTTGCGTGGGCTTAAGTTCGGGTAAAACCACCTCCAACGTCCGGGTGAATTCTTTTGGTCGCAAAAATTTAGTGGTGTGTGATTTGGATCAACCTGCCAGCGTCGCTAGGTCTTTTCATGGCGTGACCATGATTGTGCACACGGCGACTTATGGCGCTTATTCTTGGCAAGTTGAGTCGGGCGAAATCTTTAAACAAGTGCAGCAGCTTGAAACTTTATTAAGCGAAGCCCGAAAAAATGGGATCAAGGCCTTCATTCACACGGGCACGTCCAGTGAATACGGGCAGAACTGCAATTATGCTAAAGAAGACCAAACCCCGCATGCCAACAGTCTTTATTCTTTGGCCAAAATCCAGTGTCACAATCTGATTTCTTATTACGGAAAAACTCTCAATGTGCCGGCCATGACTTTGCGCTTGTTTTCTATTTATGGCCCCGGGGAACATCCCCGAAAACTCATTCCGCATATTTGTTCTTCGATCTTAGAAAACCACCCACTGACTTTAAGTGATCCTGAAACTTCCCGGGATTTCGTTCATATTTATGATGCCCTTGAAATGATCCTTGATGGCCTCTTAGGAATTCAGCCCCAAGATTATGGAGAGGCCTACAATGTTTGCACGGGCGAACAAACTTCACTCAAAAACGTCGCCGATATTTTGGCGAAAGAATTTGATTTTAAGAATCTGCGCTGGAGTTCTGGAGTCGCTAAATCTTGGGATCTAAAAACCTGGGTGGGATCTACAGAAAAAACTTTCAAACGCTTCGGATGGCAAGCCAAAATCTCGTTTGCGGCGGGTTTAAAGCAAACGTTAGAATATTACCAAGAACATCGGTTTTTACTTAATAACGAATTCTTCTTACCTCGCAAAAAGATTTCCGTGATCGCGCCCTGCTATATGGACTTACAAAGCATTCCGATCTTGTTTGAACGCTTGCGCGTGGTGTTTGAAAACCTGAAATATGATTTTGAGTTTATCGTGATTGATGACGTCAGTCCCGATGGTGCCTACGAAAGCCTTAAAGAACATGCGCTGAAAGATGCCCGTTGGGTTTTAGCTAAACACACGCGCAACTTTGGCTCTCAGTCCATATTTATGCACGGCTTAGATATCGCCACTGGCGACGCGGTGGTGTTGATGGATGGGGACCTGCAGGATCCTCCGGAACTGATTCCTCAGTTTATTGAAAAATGGGAACAAGGTTTTGATCTTTGCTTAGGCAAACGCGTTTCTCGCGAGGAAGGCTTTTGGTTTTCGTTTAAATGCAAAGCCTTTTACCGTTTGTGGAATATCGTTTCACGCATTGATATTCCTCTTGATTGCGGAGATTTCGGTTTAATTTCTCGCGCGGCTGCGAAACAAATTGTTTCTTTCCGTACAAAAATCAAGCTATGGCGAACCTTACGCGCCTTCCCCGCTTACAAAACCGCTTTAGTTCCGTATCGTCGTCCTAATCGCGCCTTTGGTTTTAGCACCAACAGCAATCGCAAATTGATTATGTGGTCGCTAAAGTTTTTATTTTCTACGCCTAATTTCATCGCATTTTTTTACTTATTAGGCGGCCTGGCGGGGTTTTTATTTTTTGAAGACTCTTTGTTTTTCGTGATTCCTTATATTTTCTTAGGCTTGGCCCTCTTAGTGGCCTTGGTAAATTTGCTTTATTTAAAAAACTTCCAGTATCCGGAATACACCACCGAAGAGTTGATTCAAAAACAAATCCTGGTGCGATTCCCCGCGGGCGAACATGATCTCGGTCAAAGATGAAAAAGGTCATAGTCAGGTCTGGTCTGAAAATTCCAGCACTGTCTTTCGCGCCCAACAACGCATCCATCAGATTCTTACGCATTTAAAACCAAATTCTCACGTCTTAGAGCTGGGCTGTGGACATGGCGATTTAACCCATGCCCTTTTAAAGGCGGGCCACCGGGTGACCGCCCTGGATCGCTCTGAAATCATGCTGAAGGCGACCCAAGAACGCTGTGCCTCCCATCCCGCCTTGGTGACCGTGCAAGCCGATGTCTTAGAGTTTTTGGAAAAAGAGGGACCCGTCTTTGACGCCGTTGTCGGCATGGGGATCTTGCATCACTGTATTTTGGATTTAGACAAGACTTTACGTCTGATAGCCACGCGGCTTTCGGTTCTGGGGCGAGGTTTTTTTTGGGAACCTAATCGTGAAAACCCCTTGGTGCGCTTTTTATTTGGTACATCTTTAGGAAGAAAATGGATGAATTTAGAACCTGAAGAAAATGCATTCACCGCAAAAATCGCCAAGGACCTGTTAAAAAATATCTATCCGCGATATCAGGTTTTGAAAAAGGATTGGGCTTACCCCTTTATGCCCGTCTTCTTGCAAAAGCAGGTCAAAAAAATCGAGCTCTCAACGCCCGCCATCTTGAACGATTATGTTGCGCAGTCTTTATGGATCGAGTTTTACAAATCTTTTGATGGGACTTTAGAGGCCAAAACGGATAATCCCAAATAAACAGAACTTGAAGTTTTAATTAAAAAACTGGCTTGAGCAAACAAAAGTAAAATCAGCACCAACGGCAACAAGACCAATCCCAAAATAAATGCAGGTGAACGTAAAAGTTTAAATAACGAAAAATTTAAAAACGAACTTAGGACCGTCACTAGGTTTCCGCGTCGATGACTTTGCTCGATCTTAAATCCTGATGCGGTTAAAAGTTTTTCTAATCCACTTTGAGTCCACCGTTGAAAATCCGCTGGGGCTCCGTGTTCACGCGCCATAAAAGGGGTTGTAAGATAAATCCTTCCCCCAGGCTGCAGTATCTTGAAAAGTTCTCTTAAAGTGACTGTGGGATTTTCTAAATGTTCAAAGACTTCACTGGCGACAATCAAATCAAATTTTTCACCTTCTGGAATGTCTGACAAAGACTTCCAATCCGCAGGGAGATAAGGATCTAATGATGTGTATTTGACAACCTGATGACGCTGACGAAAATCCTGCATTCCCGCCCCGAAATCTAAAACCCTGAGCTGAGTCAAATCCAGGTTTTTAAAGATTTTTTTTTCGGTTAAACAGCGGCTTTGAAATTGCAAATCAAGAAGGCGGCGCACTTGCGGGCTTGATAATTCAACCAAATCAGAAAATGGGGAATTTTGTTTAATAAACAATTTCATACAGAATTCCTATTTCAACACCGTCCACCACAATCGTCTTTTTAGAACTCACGGAGACGTTGGCTTCAAAGAATTTTATGCGGCTGTCAAAATCTTCCTTGAATACCTGCATTTCTTGAATCACTTTAGGCCGCGGGTGCACCGGCGCGGGTGTGTTTTGAATAAACACCCAGGGTGTTTTTTTGGCGTATGCCTCGCGTGTAATTTCATTCACCCAATTTAAAAAACTTGTGGAAAATCCAAAGACCGAAAGATCGGCACGATCGGCCGCCAGCGTCGCGCGAGCCAAGTCTGCTCCCGCCGTCCAGACGAAAGATGTTGTTCCTATCTCCGCCCGCACAGCTGATGGAATCAACTCGGTTTTCGAGGTGAATGTACGCCACTTATCGCTGTGGCCCAGATTTGAAATAACCACGACTAAGGATGCCACGGATAAAACTAAAGACATTATAACCAAAACTCTATTCCGCTTATTTTTTTGCAGAGCCCGCGACGCGGCGATGGCGGCCAAAAAAGCCACCACCGGAAGAATAAATGGAAAATGAACAAAGCTTGGACCGAAACCGACACATACCAAAGATAAAACGAAAAGCCCCAAAAGATCCCGGTACTTTTTGTCCTTGTAAGATATATACAAACCCCATCCAAAAAACAGACTGGTCCCTAGGGACAACGGGGTTTGAAATCCCAGGGAGTGAGCAAATCCAAATCCGACGTCTCCGGCTGAATATTCACTCAGTTGCTCCCACCAGACCTGAAGAGGTGGCATCCACCACAAGATAAAAGAATTCAAATAGTGATACACCCATTCGATCGGTTCACGCGTGCTCACCAGATAAGAACCTTTGGCAAAAAAACCTTTTAAGTGATTGCCACCAAACATCGCCAGAACAGCTAAAGTCACCAGCCCCGATAAGATGTCGATGCCCAAAGTCTTCCACTGACGGCGATAGAGGTTTACGAGTCCTCCCCAAACTAACAAAACGCGATAAGAAACGTAATAAAGCAATCCGCCCATATTGCCAAGAACGCGGCCCAAGGGATTTTTGATATCTAGCAAATAAAGAGATGTCCAAAAGCCCGCCACGCAAGGACCTAAAACATACGAAAAGAAAAAATGCCAAGGCATCAAAGAAAGAAAGGCTGTCGCCATCAATGCCGTCTGTTTATCACTGCGACGAGCCGTCCACAGATAACACATCGCGAGTTCTAAAAAAGAAATCGCGACAGCACCCCATCGAGGATTGATCCCCACTAAATCCAGGCCGCCAAAAATATATGCCGAAGGAGTTTCCCACGCTGGCAAATCACCGACATCAATCAAAAGCCATTGCTTGGATTGAATCCACTGCCGTCCCCAATAAACGACATGAACCTCATCACCTTCCATTCCCGTCGGAAAATAAAAAAGACCTATCACTCGTAAAATGAGACCCGCAAATATGAATAGTCCCAATAAGACATGAAACTGCGAATCGCGTTTAGTATCTGATGACATGGGCCTTAAGACGACTTAGATAAAGGGTGCGAGGTGTTTTGGTATTTTTATCGATATATGCTAAACGCATGACAAGACGGCTTAGCGGAATCTTGGCAAGATCGCCGGTATAGTTGCGATCGACTTCTTGCACGCGATAGTAACTAACTTTAAATTCGCAAACAGGTTCGTTCGTAACGGGAATTTCAATTCCTTCTTTATTGTAGCAGCTTTGCTGCGCGCTGGTGTCGTCAAAACTGGCCTCATAGGCAGCTTGGTTAAAACTGGCACCGGTGATAAAGGCCGCGTTGCTCCTAAATGGCAATGAGTCCATCTCTTTGACAAGCTCTTCTTGAATAGCAAAGATAATCCGGGCATTGGAAGATCTTTGAATAACACCTTGGCTCATTTTAAAGACGATTTGTTTTAAGGACATGATCGCAAAAACCAATATTGCCAAAATAGCCGCCGCGACGACCGTCTCAACAACCGTCACCCCTTTTCTGTTTCGCAGTATTTGACCTAATGAACGTCTATTCACCAATTTTTGCTTCCTTGATTAAAGCCACATTGATCAGGGGAACACCAATTCCGGCCATGATTCGTCCGCTCTCTCCTGATATTGCCCCAAGATCCGTACTGCTGGCAATGCCCGGAAGGCCAGGACGTAAAGCTCCTAAGCTGTAGATTTTGACGTTGGTTCCACGGATGTGGCCGCCCATCACAGTTCCATACAAACTTCCACCGGCGGACATTATTAAGTTTTTCACTGGACTTAGGATATAAGCATGGCTTCCGGCCACGGAAACATTCCGCACGCCTCCAGACAACCACACCTTGCCGGGCGCAGAACCTTTACATTGCTCACGAATCACCGGATCAATGACGGTCGAGGTATCAAAAGTGAATTCGCCGCCCGAAAAGTTCACCGGCAGTTTCGAACAGATGTTTCCCATATTATCAATGTACTTAGTAAGGTTGTACGGCAACCCGGTGCCTTTTTCCACACAATACATGGAAGAGTCGTTGGACGTAGGAAGGCCTGAAACGCAAGTGCCATCATTGATCAGAAGTTTAATGGGAAAACCCATCACGATACCTTTGCGAAACTTTTGGGACATCAGCTCACGGGCACGGGCAAAAGTATATCCGGCAGTATTCACGGATCCAGAAATAATAACGACTTCATTAAAAATCGGAAGGCTTTCCAGGGAGTTATCAATATCGCCATTAAATAAAACGCGTCCATTGATTTGACTGGTGCTATTAAGCTCCACGGCGCGTGAAAAAAGTGTCGTGGGTTGGCCTGCGCTGTCTTCCGGATACATCATAAAAAGGGCAAAATCTTTCACCGTGGTTGAATACAAGATCGCTGTTTCCGAAACACTCGCATTTTTTTTATTTAAGCTCGTACCAAAGCTCACGTCGGCTTGCACGTTCACATAGCGTTCGTTGGTTAAAGTTCTAAATCCTGTTGAAGGACCATAAAGAGTAAAAATAAGCTTGGCGGAGAATCCATCTTGACGCATTTTTTCTACGATATTTTGATTTAAATGCAGCCGAATGAATTGATTGTTGGGATTGCGGATCGCAGAATCAAGATCAATGGTCAAAGAATAAGACCCCGCCCCATTTTTAGTGAAAATTTGGGACCGTGTCGCGTTCTGTGTGGCCAGCACTCCCCCGCGCATCACCAATTCACCCACCTGCCCCCCAATGGACCACATTTGCAACATCATATCTTCAAACATTTTTCCGTCCATCAACGGATTGCGAAGATAAAACGGGCAAAACACCGGGGAGTTGTCCGCGCGCAAAGGACCGATTTCCACGGCATTTGCATCATAACCCCCACACGCATTCATCATAAACGAGTTGGCCGCCACAAGTGATCCGTAAGATTGATTTAACATTTCTCGGCGAGTGGCTATGCGAGAGTTATCGACGTTTAAGATATCATTGACATAAACCACGCGCTCATAAAGAAGCATGTATTTTCCAAGCTCGACGATATCGGCGGCCAACATCTTCGCTTGCAAGACGCGCAAATCATCTTCTGTTCCTTGGCGACGTGATTGTAAAAGGTTGAAAATCACGTAACTAAAGATGAAAACCAAAGCACTAATGATCATGACTAAAGGAATCGAGCTTCCTTTACGATTCAAAACGCGCATGAAAATCCTTTTCTAATCGCAGTTAATATAAGCACCTTGAGAACTAAACAGCGGTGTTACTTTATCCGCAGCATAAACCTGTTGTTTGTAAGGTCGTAAGTAGATGCGACGCAACTCCAACCCGGCATGACTTCCCCAATCGCAGTTATCTGCGAGCCCCGTGGCCGAGGCATCCGCCTGCCCTTGCCACTGGCAGCTAGAGTCCATATCCACCCCGAATTTACCGATAGAAACGGTGCTGCCCGTTGAAATCGTATTGTACATCTCGCTCCCCATATCATAGGAAGCCAGTTCCCGATCACATTTAGGGGCGGCGCCGATAAATATATATCGCGTCGGAGCTTCAATCGACTCTACCGAGCAAGGAATCGTTTTGGTCTGATTTATATCCGTGGCAAAGTAGGTCATGGCGGCCACGACGTCGACAATCCCCTTCACCGCACAAGTATAAATATCAAAGCCCGTCGCCGTCTGCGCAAGGCTGATAGTCTGACTCATCCCTATTCCCGTGACTTGGTAAGGTAAATCCGAAGAATCGGGATCATACTTAAAACAATCTATTTGGGCTCCGGTCCGCGGCGAGAAATTGACGTCAATGGTGGCCCCCTTCACCTTGTCCGTAGAAACATAGCCGGCAAGACTGACTGGAACGGTGTCACTGTAATGGGCCGAGCTGACCTTCAAAGACCCTGGTCGAAAATTGACGCCCACCGAGCAACTGGGGAAGGTCGCCGTGATCGGCGCTGAACCCGACGTGAAATTTCGATTCAAATATTGAAATGAATTAAGAGCGTATTGGGCCGTCACGTTTTCTTGCTTGCGCGACGTTTGCTTAGAGCCCATCAACGTGGATTGATTGTGGTCTAAGACCACTTGAAACTTCATCTGACCAAATATTTTGGCCGCCGTGCCATCCGCACTGGCCGCCCAAGTCGATCGGACATTCATGGAGTTCATTTTATCCATAAGTTCTTCGGCCGACCCGCCCGGCAGCGCTGTTCGGGTCAAGGAACCGCCAGTAATTCGATACTGAACAATTTTAATTCGGGTTAAAAGAGCGTTAGAACTTGCCGAAGCACCGAAAAAATCTGTTAACGGTCGCGAAGGCAAAGCAAAGTTGCAATTTGAACCCGCGACCGACAATGATGTCGTATCTAAATTAATACGACCGGTGTCACGCGCGACACTTCGAACCCGGAATAAAGACACCACGGAAGGATCCGCCGCCAGACTTAATAAAACGTAATTGCCCACATCCAAATTGCGCATACTGGCTACAGTCAATTCCGTGGTATTGGGGACGTTACCAATCGTGCTTGAATAGTCCGCGGTCACAAATTCAAGAAAACCACCGCTACTATTAAGATTTACCTCGGAAGTCCCCATCGTTTCCATCAAGCGATTCGAAGAAGCGCAGGAAAAAGCACCGAAACGATGCCAATAACTGCCCTCGAGATCTTGATTCAAACTGCGATGAAAATTAGTGATAGAAAAACTATCCATCAAACGTGTATTCACGTCTTTTTGAAATTGAAAGAGCTGCTGGATCACCGAAGCTCCTATCAAGAAAAAGGCAGAGGCCAGCCCCGTCGCAACGAGCAACTCGGTGATCGTAAAGCCAGAGCTGGTTCTTATACGTGCCATGGACAGTTCCTACTTTTTACTTTTCTTTTCAACGCCGTATTCGTTGAAGTAGTAATCGGCGATGTTCATAAACTCACGGAATTTATTGTTGAAATAAACAGAATAAAGAGTTCTTCCGTCTGTTCCACGATCCGTGATTTTACGATGTTGCAAGTAAATAGTTTCAACTCCGTGATCTGCTAAAAGTTCGCCTTCACCTTCATCGTAAACACCGTCACGATTGCGATCAAACCACAGTCTTAACTTATCAAAGTCCTTATCCTGTTTATCGATCTTCTGGTCTTTGTTGCTGTCAAATTTAGATAAGGCATCAAAGCCATTTTTTGCACGGTATTCACCAAAAAGTTCTTTGCCGGATACAACTTTACCATCTTTGTTTGGCATCACTAAGAACGCCACTTCGTTGGTATTGATCGGCCAGTCGACCAAACGTTTTCGGCCGTCACCGCGAATATCAAATTTCAAGGCATAGGACGCATCACGACTGATTTGGATGCCCGTACCACCGATATCTAAAAGAAGCGGAGACCACGACACCGATACGTTATCAAATTCAAACCCTGAGTTCGGGCATACCGGGATTGAAAGGCGGGCGGCGACGTTACCACCCCCATGGCCATCGTTCGCGCCGCAGCTCTGCCCACCTAAGTTCGAGGACGAACAGAAGTGACCGGCCGGATTGCTAACGCCATTACACTCTTGCGAACCGAAGTAACGAACTTCGAAATTCACATTACGAACGCACTCTGTCGGTGCTTTCATTTTGCGGAAGCTGAAAATCGGTTTACGAGCCGATGTTGAATCTTGGTCCACCGGAAGTGGAATCGTCTCTCCATTATCTGTTAGGTTTCTGCCAGCGGCCAACGCATCCGTACCGAAACGGCATGGAATACAACCCAGGCCCTTGGCACTGCCATAGGCCGGAGGATAAGAAGTGTACGGCAATGGATTAGATCCCCCCATATTTGCCGCCGGAGTATAAGGAATAATTCCTCGGCCTTGGAGGGTTGCGGTCACTTGATCGCCCGGCTTATTATATTTCGCCGCACACATCAAACCTGCGATCATCATTTGATTGTAACCACTAAAACGAATCGCTAAGTTCGCAGAACATTCGCTTTTGCTTTCTAAAACCGCGCAACTTGGTTTGTAAGTCACGGTGGTCACCGGAATTTTCGCCGAAGAAGTCTTTGTGACATTGTTACATACTGTGCGAGAGTTATTTCCCCCGCCCGTCTGATGACAGACCCTGTCCGTTGAGGTCGCAGTTTGGGTCACCCACGTCGTCGTGACCGTACGGCACTGGTCATGGCTCGCAAATGGATCCGTGGTTGCGGCGGCCCCCATGCTGGCTGCTTTAACGTCCCAACAATCTGATTGCACTGTGGGATTTTTAGCCACGCAGGCCGGCTGGCTGCTTGCTTTTAAAAGTTCGGTCGGGAATTGATGATGCGCATGCATGGGCACTAAGTGCATCAACGTCAAATCCACACGACCGTTTTTGATGTCGCCGACCGTATATGGACGAGAATACAAACACTGGGTCACCCCGGTTAAAGCCGGGTTAGGATTTTTCACGTCCGGGCGTAACGGCGGTTTTGCCTGGAATAGCGGAATACAAGATTCATTGGTAAACGGAATCACCTTATCAAAAGGTTTTCCTTCTCGTGTTGAGGGCGCAAATGAATACAGCGCAAACCCCTCTCCGGTGCCGCGAAGGTCCCGAGAGAAATTGGAATTCGGCTGCACCGCCGCCAAGAAAGCTTGAAATACCACGGTGTCGTCATCATTCAGTTTTAACGACGAATCAACCTGACTCATCCGAGTGATCGAATAGTCATTTAAATCCATGACACCCCAAAACAACGGATCTTCAACCTGTCCGCCAGAGCGGAAACGTTTTGCAACGATAACAGCTTTTGAGTAAAGACGTTTATTTAATGGCGGCAACAAGATACTGCCTCCTGAACCCACGATGATTTCACCGGCACTGGACGCTGCCGCATTCATCACCCCGCCATAAGGTACTTCCGGAGTGGTCGTTCCGTATTGAGCATTGATCCCCGGCATTGTCAGGCCTGGAGAAAATCCCTGATTTTGAAAAGATGTTCCGGCCGCATTCATGAAGAAATGCGAACGAAGGGCATCAAAATATCCGCAATCCCCAAAGCGACGCAGACGCACCGTGGATGTCGAACCCCGAGTATCGACCTTTAATTGACAGCTGAATTTATTTTTACTGACTCCTGTTTCGACATTCGCAGTGATGACGGCCGTGCTGTTAGCTGGCGGATTTTCCCAAACCCCTGTTAACGGATTCGGTCCCCCACTGTAAGTGATTTTCGGAGGAACAAGACCGACACCCGTTCCGCCTTTCATATTGACCGTGAAAACTAACATGTCATTTTCTACAAGCGCGGAGGGCGGAACAGTGGCCTGATAACCACCAATAACACCTGAGACACGCAAGTCACAGGCTGTCGCCTCCGTCGCGACGCCCTGAAGCTCGAAAGAACCAAGTCCATGAACATCACGGGCAACATAGGTGCCGGGATAGGAACCTCCCACCTTAGCGCGCGTTAAGAATTGAACGTCATTATTATTCAACTGACGAGTTGAGTTTCCTTTATTCCAAACGTAAAGAATGGTCTGCTTAATAGAGTTTCCATATCGGGTTAATGGCTTATAGCTGCCATCCGCATTGAACTCATACTCGTTCCCGCTATAGGTTCTGCTTTTGACACCATTATAAGGATCTAAGTAACAAGCCCTTCCTTCCGTGCCACGACAATCACTCAAATTTGAAGTGAAAACCCCTTGTGCTGTTAAATTCGCTGGCGAATCGTCAGAGGGATACACGGCTCTACAGGTCATCGTAATTTTGGCGATATTACTTTGAGCAGCATCCCCATTTGGAATCGCCACCAACTCTCCACGAATAGCGGACGTTGAAGTTCCACCTTCATTGAAGGCTTTTAACAATTCATTTTTTGAAACACCCACAGAAACCGCAGGCCGACATTGCAGAACCGCTTCTTCTGTTGAACAGTTGTTTTGAACTGAGCTCCAATAAGCGTTATTACCAGCGCGTTCACAACGCACACTGACGCTTCCTCTTAAACGCTTCCCCTCCTCTGCTTCAAAACTTGAACAGTCCATACTGAGGGGGCCGGAGTCAGCCACCGTCTTAGGCACATTAAAATTCTGGCCCCTCTTTGCGCCATCCGGATTCACCCAAAATGAGCGTGCATTACACTCCGGAGGTGGTGGTGGCGCCGATGGCGACGGCGAAGCACTGGGCGACGGACTTGGATCCGGCGGAGGTCCCCATTGAGCCTGGACCGTCAAGGAGGTCACTAATACTGTGATCAACGTACCAAAGGCGATAAAAGATGGTTTCATAGGACCCCCCTATTGTTTTCCACTAATAAATTTTTACGAATTCTTACTGTATAAATGAAAATCGAAGCGTAAATCCAAAGCTCGGTGTATTCGTAGAAATAGATATGCTGAGACATCGGCAAGAAGAAATAAAATGCCGCCATAATTAAAGAGCTTATAAACATATCTGCCACCGGCCATTTTTGACCCGAGGGAGTTAACTTAAAACCAATGGCGTTTAAAACCACACCCAACACAAAGGCGGCAATATAATACGGAATCAGATTGCTTTCTAAAGGCAAGAGATTGTGCAAGTTGGTTTCGTTTTGATAATTTCTTAAAAAGAAAAATTCAGACGACGGAAAGTTAAATAGACGCTGTCCCCAACTTATTTCTTCACCACCGATAAAGATCATACCGACGCCACCCAAAAGAATCGCTGCCGACAACCACTTCGGCGAAGCCCTCCGGAAAGTTTTAAGGGCCACGACACCCGTCGCTAAGCAAAAAGCAAATTGCAACCACTCACCCAAGTGGTCTTCAGCAAAGAAGGCTTGCGAAATCCAAGAATCCGCAGATGCAAAACGCCAGACCGCGAAATAAGCAATTAAAGTTAAAATAGTAAATCCGAATTGAGATGAAAACGGAGAAGCAACACGAAGGATTTTCGCTGAAGTAAATGTATCGCTGTTTGTACGATTCACATAGGTTTCACTCATCATACGTCCCATATAGCGTCCGGGGCATCCCCACCGATCCGAACGACATTCCCGTTTATTCAGTGTTTAAATGATACCCCTAGGCCACGAAGTTTTGTAGTAAGACAAACGAAAGCTCTCATATTCGTACCAAAATCGAGGATTTATGAATCGTGATGAGACGATTAAAATTGTTCGAATGTTAACAACACGCTAGCCTGTCTTCACTTTAGACGTTCGGGAAAACCTTTCACGGCCCCTATGAAAAACTCGCAGAGACTCACAAAAAAACCTATCTTCGTCAGATCTTTGTAAGGAGTCTTAGCCATGAAATTTATCAGTGCGTTTTCGCTTGTCGTACTGGCTTCACTCAGTGTTCACGCCCAAAGCACCAGTTGGAAAATCACGCAACCCACCTGGACCGAAAGTCATGAACGTCAATTCGGCGAGTTCGTCGCAAGCATTGGCATGGCCGTAGAAAAACGCAACTGCGGCAAAGTCGACGACTGCCTTCGCAGCAGCGCAAATCCCTATTACAAATCAGACCCAGCCGGGCTTAAATACTTCGCCGATTGTGCAGATTTGCCCTATTACTTGCGCAGCTATTTCGCTTGGAAAAACGGCCTCCCCATGTCGGTCATCAGCGAAGTCAAAGCAAAGCCAGCTCCTAGCGCTGACACAAATCCCACCAATGATGTTCGGTATTCCAGTGCAGGCAATTACGTCACCAAACGCTATGATGTGCTTCCACGTGTTACCAACGGCAAAGTTGTTTTTCAAAATGCCTTGAATATCTTGAATAACACCATTCCAGATTACACCTTCTCTGCTTCTTATCGAATGCCGGGCACAAATGACGAATCTCTCAGCTCTGATTTTTACCCGGCCGCAATTTCTCGAGAAGCCATTCGCCCCGGCACCGTGATCTATGATCCCAACGGACACGTGGCGATTGTTTATCGCGTGGCGGATGACGGACGCATCTTTTATATAGATGCGCATCCCGATAATTCTTTAACTCGCGGAATGTTCACTCCTAAATTCGTGCGCAGCAAACCCGGCCAAGGTGCGGGATTTAAAAACTTCCGACCCTTAAAAATGGTGAATGCGAAAAAGGACGCCGCCGGCAATTATTATGGCGGCCAATTGATTGCGAGTTCAAACTCTGAAATTCCCTTGTACGGAACAACGCAATTTTATGGATCTCAACCCGATCCCAACGGTTCTTGGAGCAAAGGAAAGTTTGTTATCAGTGGCCAAAACGTTAACTTCTATGACTATGTTCGAATGAAATTGATGAAGGGCGAAGTTCACATCGACCCACTCAGCGATATGGCGCAATTGACGGACGACATCTGCGTCAGCTTAAAAGACCGTGTGGACGCCGTGGAAGCTGCACGACGCAATGGGATTGATAAAAAACCTCACCCAGCTCGCTTGCCAGAAAATATTTATGGCACTTCGGGAGAGTGGGAAGACTATTCCTCCCCGTCGCGTGATGCGCGTTTGAAAGTCGCCTTCCAAGATTTATTGTCCACCACGAAATCAAATATTGAACGCTATAACCAACGCGATCCTGCGATCAAGTACAACGGCGGCAACTTAGCTAATGATTTATTAGTGGTTTACGCTGAACGCGCGAAGGCTTGTACGTTCTCTTACACAACAAGCGCCGGCCGAACCGTGATGATGAACTTAGAGGCGGGTCGCCAACGTTTGTGGGATATGAGTTTTGACCCTTATCATTGCATCGAACTTCGTTGGGGGGCTCGCGTTGAAGGCGAACTGGCTTCTTGCCAAGACGACGCCAACAAGCGTGCCTGGTATGCAGCAGAAAAATGGCTTCGCTACCAATCAGAGCGCAAATACGACGCGCGCATGGATTATTCTTTGAGTGAACTCAAAGGCCCCTTGCCAAGCGCGGGCGTGGCTTCGCCGGAAGATATTGATATTGTCGGCTACTTGAAGTCGATGCGGTAAAAATAAAAAAGGCTCCTCGAAGGAGCCTTTTTTATCCCGGCAGAGTCCAGCCAGAGAATCTTTGAACTTCGTCTGAGATATCGGCGCCCAGCTCGACATGGCGATAGCTTTGCGGGGAATCCCAGATCTTACGCACAAGCTTGTTCATAATGTCATGACCGGCCTTGTATAAAACCACGTGCCCCATCAATGGCATTTCTAATGTCACCAAATCACCCAAGGCATCAAGGGCCTTATGGCGCACAAATTCATCCGCCCATCGCAAGCCTTCAGGATTGACGACTTTTTCGTTATCGAGCACGACACAGTTATCAAGACTGCCGCCCTTAGCAAGCCCCCGGGATTGCAACATTTCAACATCTTTTAAAAATCCAAAAGTGCGGGCATTCGCGATATCGCGACCAAAAGAATGTTCGTTGATATCTAAATCAATGGTTTGTTTTCCGATCGTCGGATTCGGAAAATCAATTGTCACTGTTAAACGCAACCCATGATATGGAACCACGTAAGCGTGTTTTTCACCTTCGCTAAAATAAATCGGCTCGGTGATATAACAATACTTGCGCGGTTGATCTTGTTCAACCAAGCCTACATCTAGTAACGCATTTAAAAACATTTTAGCACTGCCATCACAGATCGGTATTTCCGGCCCATCAAGTTCGATAAAGATATTATCAATACGCAAAGCTGACAAAGCGGATACACAGTGTTCAATCGTGGCCACAGAAAACACCTCGCCGCCGATCGTGGTTTGATTGGTGGTGGCTTGAACATTGCGACCTGAAACTTTTAAAGAAGGGTTTCCCGGAAGATCGGCGCGAATAAAATAAACACCTGTATCTGGAGGTGCGGGACGAAAAGTTAATGAACAAGGCTCACCAGAGTGAATGCCGATTCCATGAACCACGGTTCTTTTACGAATAGTTTTTTGTAAGAACATACCCTAGAGAGTACTCGAATTAGGCGTTCTTCGCAATCCGCATCTGCCCGACGACTTCGCCCTTCCAGTTTTTCACTTCTGGCAACGTGTAAGGGGAAAGTGCGCGGAACTCAGCTTCAGTTAAGGCTCCCAGCTGCAATAAAATAGTTGCTGTCGCCACTTGGGCCGCCCTCCCCGCACCGTCCGAGGCTTTTATGGCAAAGGCCATACGTTTTTCCGGCAGAACACCGCACATCACGCCTTCGGCTCCAGACTTAATAATCGCCCGGCCTTGTGACTTTTCAATCACAGCTGTGACAAAATTGTCACTTCCCGCGACGTAATAAGGATGGCTTTTTACCGCATCTAAAATACGAATCGATGCCGCTTTGCGAGCCGCCGACTCTTTCGGTGAAATCAAAGACGACATCCCCACCGCCAACGCCTGCAAAGAAACTCCGTAAGTCGGAATCCCACAACCATCCACGCCATGGGCCACTTTCGAGTGATCCACTTTAATCGCTTCCGTGAGAGCTTTACGCAGTCGTTTTTGCGCGGGATGTTCGTACTTGTCGTAACCTTCAGGGTTTTCACCGAAGTGAAGACAGGTGGAAATAAGACCTAAATGTTTGCCGGCACAGTTATTACATAACGGTGTGGCCGCTTGCCCTCGACGAATCATCTCATGCGCACTTTTTTCATCGTAAGGCCAATGGGGACCACACACCAATTGCGATTCACGAATACCCGCCTTTTCCATCCACTGGGAAAGCGCGGAAATATGATCTTTTTCTCCGCGATGAGAACCACAAGCCAAAGCAATGTGCTTAGCTTCAAGATTAAATTTATCAGCCGCCCCGGATTCGATCAGCGGCAAGACTTGTAACATTTTAATAGCACTGCGTGGAAGTGTCAGAAAATTAGGATTTCCCCAGTATTGCGCCACCGAACCGTTTTCATTCACCACCACCGCCATCACTTGATGCAAGCTTTCGACAACAGGTCCTCGGGTGACTTCGACAACTAGGGGCGTCCTTGAGATCATATCCTTAACTCTCCGCTAAGACTGAATTCTTCGCATACTCCGTTACTACGCGACCCCTTTGTGTTTTCTGAATGAATCCTTCTTGAATTAAGAAAGGCTCGTAAACTTCTTCCAGCGTGTCCCGCTCTTCACTCAGGGCCGCAGCTATAGTATCAATACCTACCGGCCCTCCGTTATACTTTTCTTGGATCAGGCTCAAAATACGACGGTCCATAAGGTCTAATCCGAATTGGTCTACACCTAATTGGTTCAAAGCATACACGGCGATTTCTTTTGACACATTTCCATCGCCCTTCACTTGGGCATAATCGCGCACGCGCTTTAAAAGTCTGTTGGCCACACGCGGAGTTCCCCGCGAACGACGAGCGACTTCCTCAGCCCCTTGTTCATCAATGCCAACTTTTAAAATTTCCGCAGATCTCATCAAAATAGTCTGCAGTGATTTTTTGTCGTAAAATTGCAAACGCTCGACGATTCCAAAACGATCGCGGAAGGGCGCATTTAAAAGCCCCGCTCGCGTGGTAGCTCCCACCAACGTAAACGGAGCTAATTGAAACTTCATCGAACGCGCGCCTAAACCTTCCCCCGTCACGATATCGATGTAGTAATCTTCCATCGCGGTGTAAAGATATTCTTCCACGTGGCGGCTGAGGCGATGAATTTCATCGATGAACAAAACGGAGTTCGGCTTGAGCGAAGTTAAGATCGCCGCCAAATCGCCTTTTTTATCAATGGCGGGCGCAGAAGTCACCCGGATCTCTGCCCCCATGTCGTTGGCCAAAATTTTTGAAAGTGTTGTTTTACCTAATCCCGGCGGTCCACTTAAAAGAACATGATCCAGCGGCTCATTGCGAAATTTAGCTGCGGCCACAAAGACTTTTAATTTTTCTTTGACGTCGTCTTGACCCGGAAAGTCCTCGAACTTCTGCGGGCGCAATTCATTTTCCCAGGCCTTTTCGCCACCATCAAAGGTGTCACCTTCTAAGATGCGACTCATGACAAGTTACCTGATAAAGTTTGAAACCCCTTGCGCACGCCTTCTTCCAAAGAAATATCTAAGGGCAAGGTCGCGACAAATTGATCGACGTTTTGCGACTTGTAGCCCAGATTTAACAATGCCGACGTGATTTGCGTATGGGATTCTGATTTTGCTTTTTTTGCCGGGGTGCCGTCCTCGGCAGAAACCAATTTTCCTTTTAAAGTCAGAATGATTTGCTCCGCCGTTTTTTTGCCGACTTTGGGTAAGCTTGAAAGGCCTTTGGCATTGCCGTTTTCAATCATCTCTTGAATTTGCGCGGGCCTTCCGCCAGACAGAATGCTTAAAGCCATCTTCGGCCCCACGCCGTTCACTTTTAACAAAGACAAGAAAAGATTTTTTTCAATTTTGTCGTGAAAACCAAAAAGCTGTAAAGCATCTTCGCGCACATGGGTGTGCACCCACACGATGATGTCTTTTCCCAAAAGGCCTTCCATATCACTGAGCGTGTGTGAGGAGGCGTTGATTTCATAACCGACACCGGCCACATCAATCAAAGCGGTGTCGCCAACTTCAATAATTTTTCCGCGTAAATAACCAATCATATTTGCACCGCTCTTTGCATAACTCTTTGTTTCTTCATTTCAAAAGCATGATGGCACGCCATCGCCAAGGCATCAGAAGCATCAATACGATTGATCGCTTGGATTTTTAAAATCGCCTTTAGCACCGCTTGCACGTCTTCTTTGGAAGCGCCCCCGTTACCGGTGACACCTTTTTTGACGACCCGAGTGGCATATTCAAAAACTTCTGAATCCCCCAAGCCCGCTTCGTACATGATGACGCCGCGAGCGTGACCCAACTTAAAGGCACTGTCGGCGTTCTTACCTAAGAAGATTTTTTCAATCACGACTTGCTGAGGTTTGTACTTTGCCATCACCTCACGAAATGCCGATCCCAATTCTTTCATGCGACCTGCAAAACCCTGTTCTGCATCCAAAAGAATGACTCCGTGGCTGATATGTTCAATCCGATCGCGATCAACACGCAAAATACCAAAACCGGTGATGCGCGAACCAGGATCGACCCCAAGAATTGTCAGTGACATTAAAACTCCGTGCTGCCTGACTCCGACGAAGTCGGAGTGCTTACAGGAATCATTTTGGTTCTGAAGGTCTTGCTTAGTCAATAAATCTGCTTTAGGATTTTAAGTATGCGCTTGGAGATAACAAAACCTGCTGGGAACACGATGAAGATTGACGCGAGCACGGTCGAAAAATATCAAAAGATTTTGGAGAAAGATCCGAACTCTCAGGTTTTTGCGCCGCTCGCAGAGGCTTATCGAGAAATGGGACTGCTACCAGAAGCGCAAAAAGTTGTGACTGCCGGCGTTCAACGCCACCCGCAATTTGTGGGAGGATTGGTCACTTTTGCTCGCGTGTATCGTGATTTGAAACAACCACTTAAAGCGCTTGAGGCCTTAAAAACCGCTACCAGCTTAGCTTCAGAGAATATTTTAGCTCATCAATTGATGGGTGAAATTTATCTTTCCAGTAAAAAACCCAAAGAAGCTTTAAGAGCTTTCAAGATGGTTTTATTTTTAAACCCTCAGTCACAAATCGCGCAAAAAGCCGTGCAGAAATTAGAATCTTTGACGGCCGATGAATACGAAGAAGATGTTTTCTCGATGACGAAACTGCCTGAACTTCATGCAGAATCAACTGATTCGGTGGATTCATTAGACGCGTTAATGCTTGAGGAAACACCTGAAGTCGCGCCCGCAGAAGAAAAGATGGTGGTTAAACCTTTAGCCAACGACCGTCAAAAAGCCATGGAGCGCATGCTCTCATTGATTGATGCCTTTATTGTGCGCAACGATTTAGAGAAAGCTCACGCGCTTTTAAAAGACACGCGTTTAGAATTTGGCGAAAATGCAGAGATCCAAAGACGCATGAAGACGCTTCAAGTGCGATATAATGACTCTGATGACGCCACGCCCTTGCGTCCACTGCAACCTCGCGATCAAGTCATTCGTGAAAGAAAAATTGAAGTTCTTCAGATGATGCTTCGCAAAATAGAAGACTACCGCGGACTTGCCTAACAAAAACGCCTACTTGACCTAATACGACCCTTTGAGCATTATGACCCTTCTGTTAAATAACTGCTCTGGCCTCGCCAGAGTGCAAGCCAGTCACTTGAAGGATAATGCAATGTACGAAACGTCGGATTTTAAAAAAGGTCTTAAAATCATGGTTGAGGGGAAACCCTATGTGATCGTGGATTTCCAACACGTCAAACCAGGTAAAGGCAACCAGTTCACTCGCACCAAGCTAAGAAATCTTCTTACCAGCCAAAATCTTGAGTCGACTTTCAAATCAGGCGAGAAATTTGAAGTCCCCAACGTTGAAACTAAAGAGATGTCTTTCCTTTACAAGGACGACTCTGGTTACAATTTCATGTCTCAAGAGACTTTTGAACAAATCGCAATGTCTGAAGACGACCTGGGCGAATCTAAGTACTACTTAACTGAAAACTTGAAAGTCGTTATCTTGTTCTACAACGAAAAAGCCGTTGCTTGCGACGTGCCAAAAGCGGTGAATTTGACAGTGGCGCAAACAGATCCGGGCATCAAAGGTGACCGCGTGACAGGTGCGACAAAACCAGCCGTTATGGAAACAGGTCTTTCCGTAAACGTTCCTTTGCACATCAATGAAGGCGATGTTCTTCGTATTGACACCAGCGAAGGTGTTTACGTCGAGCGCGTTTCGCAAAAGTAGTTAACGCAAGATATTAAGTCTCCGCAACCACTCAAAAATATACCAAAATAACAAGGTGATTTTGGCATTGATTTGGAAGCGATTTGCGGAGGCTTTTTGTCAGCTTATATCGAGCTTGAAATTCAGAACTTACTTAACGAGACTTCCGATCTCGATGAAGTAGGTCAACGCCTGATTCAGCATCTTGAATCCTCCCTAGAAATTTCCGACGACAATCACTTCACCGCTGAAAATATTAATGCCCTTTCTCGATTTTTGCTGAAGAGCGAATCACCCAGCTTATTGATTGGTTTTGTTTTACGCCATTTAGATAAAAGCGATTTCAAAATTCCTTGGCCGTATTTTTTAGAAGCCCTGACCATGATGGGTTCGGAACTCAACGAAAAAACCCTGAATGCGCTCAGTGAAGGTATCAACGAAACGGACGGTCTTGATTTTGCGGCTCGCGCAAAAAATGCTCCGCCGCTTACGGAGCTGTCGCAACGACGTTCGGATCGTAAATATAAAATTCATAAAGATTATCTGAACAACAAACGCTTGCTTCTTGATCAACTGGTGACGTTACGTACGCAACAGCTTTTTGAACAAGAAAAAAATCTATTGCAACGTTTGCAAAAGCTTTACCCTGGCGATCGCGACATCCGCGACGAGGCCTCCGAATACAAACAAAGAAATGCGTTAGAGATCTTACAAAAGCGCTCCCCTAAAAATCGCTCTTTAAAGCTTGAGACTTTTACGCCTCAAGATCCCGCCGTTGAAATGGCGTTAGCGGCGTTAACTGAAAGCTTGTTAGATCACGCCGAAGCGCAACCCGAGATGGCGATTGATTTTGCGATCGCGCTTTTCATGCTAGAAAATTATGAAGGCGCACTGCAAGTCCTTTCTTATTATCCCGACGACACGGAATCCTTCATGTGGCTCCGCTTAGAAATTTTATTGCGAGCGCGCCACTACGTCGAGGTTTTAAACGATCTTGCCAGGGTGGAAGTGATTTTAGCGAGCGATCCCGAAACTTTTTTTGCGACAGCTTACTTAAGGGCGCAAGCCTTGTGGGGCTTAGGGCAAAAACATGCCGCCGTGGAAGTTCTTGAGGGCTTGATGGCTTCTCGTCCCCACTATCGTGCCGCCAGCGCACTTCTAAGTATCTGGAGTGCGCAGTGAGACGTGTGTTTTGGATTCTGATCACACCTCTAGCCGGGATATTAGTTTTGTGGTTGATCGGCAGCCAGTTTTTAGGTCCCAAATTAGAGTCCTGGATTTTAACCAAAGTTCAAACGTACTCCGAGGAATCCCTCCCCCTGACTTTACGCGCGGAAAGATTGCAGCTGCATCTATTCAAACCCTCATTAAGTGCTGAAGGTGTTGAGGTCATTCCTAAAGGCGAACTGGCTCAGTCCCTGAAGCCTATTCGCATCGGCAGCGTGCGAATTTTTTTAGATTTTTTCACTCTTCTGGGGGGCCGCGTTCACTTGTCGGCGGTGGTGGTGGACTCTCCGGAACTTGAATTGGACATCGATCCCCTTTTACAAAGTGATCAACCGGCCGCGGAGCTTCCGATAGATGAGATCTTCGCCCAAACAGAAAAAATTCCGTTGCAAAGACTTTTCTTACGCAACATCCAAGTCAAAGTGCTTTCTAAAAAATATAAAACGGAATCTGCCCTGCACAGTGGTGATCTGCTTGTCACCAATATGGGAAAAAATCTGACCCTCAAGGCCTCTGTTCCGTCCCTGCAAGTCGAGGTCGATAGAATAGGCAGCTTTGAAGGTTCTTTGGATACTCATTTGTATCTGACTCGCCAGTCTTTAAGAATTTTGCAATTAGGTGTGCGCCTTGATCAGTCGGAGCTTTTGGCGCGTGGTGAAATCAATCCGATAAGCCAAGTCACGATCAAACCCCAAGGGGTGTTGAACGTTTCTGGTAAACTTTCATTAAAAGATATTTATGAGGAAATGAAACGTTTGCGTCCCAAGCTAGAAGCGCCGGCATTTGCGGGACAACTGGATATGGAATCAGACATTCGCTTTAAAAGTCTTGAAGACATCCAAGCCAAAGCAGAAATCAAAACCCAAGATGTGATCGTCGGTCAGCTGCAAATGGGTAATGCCAGCATTCAAGGCGAATACAAGGACCGCATTGTTTCTCTTTCAGAAATCAAATTACAACATCCATCGGGAGAAGCGACGGTCACCCGATCGCAAATTTCTCTAAAAGATGAATATGCTTTTAAAGCCCAAGCCTCTGTGGCTCAGATGGATGTCCAAAAACTTTTTCATTCATTAAACTTAAACAATATCCCGGTGGGGATGAGCCTTTCAGGCACCGTGCCCTGTGAAGGGCATTTTTATCCTGAAATCGAAGTGACCTGCGATGACGTGCAAATCAGTGCCAAGAATTTGTGGGTTAAATCCGGTATGGATAAAAAAGCCACTTCCATCTTAGAACTTGATGGAATGAAAGCAGCGGGCCTGGTACAGATCTCGACAAAATCCGTTCGTTACTCTGCCGAAGTGGGTTTAGGCGATAATACCGGCACTAGCGATGGTATCATTGATTTTGATAAAGGTTTTAAGATCAACTATGCCACCAAGAAATTAGACTTTAAGAACGTCAAAAATCTAGCCAATCTGAAACTGCGTGGCAGTGCCGAAATTCAAGGTTCCACCTCGGGCGGCACCGATGCGGCGATCTTTGATATGTCCGCCAACGCCCGGGACTTCGTGTTTGAAGACTTCACTTTAGGAAACCTGATTGCCAACCTCCGCTATCGCGGCGGCACGTTGAATTTTGAGGAAATTGCGGGCGCTTTAAATAAAACCCAATATGTGGGTGATCTTTCGTTAGACTTAAATCACGACCGCCTTAGCGGTGAATTCAGTGTTCCTTCCGTCGACCTGGCGGATGTCTCGACCGTTTTTTCGCAAATCTTCACCCTGCCCTTCCCCGTACAAGGCCAAGGGGCCGCCAAAGCAAAAATCTCGGGTCCCCTTAATTTTTGGAAAATGGATTACAAACTTGAGTCCGCTTTCAAAAATGTTTTTATCGGACCTGAAAGCTTTGATGCTTTAACTTTCAATGTTTCAGCAGATGATGGAAACATCAAAACCGACAATGTAACCTTGATCAAAGGAGATGCCGTCTTAGGGTTGCGCGGGGGCATCAGCTCAGATCAAATGATGAATCTTTATGCCGATGGAAAAAACTTCCGCTTAGAGCAATCCGATATCATCAGCAAAATCAACTCTAGCCTCATCGGCAATTTGAATTTTTCAGCCGAACTTAAAGAATCCGTCAAAGATCCGCATATCGCGATCAAAGGTTCGATCACCGACACTTCGTTTAATGAACAAGACATTCCTAATTCAAACTTCATCTTGCAGGTGCGCAAAGACCTTTTGGGCGCCCAGGTCCATCTTTTCGGAGATCGAGTTCAAGGGGAAATCGAAGTTCCGTTTGAACAAAATCGCCGACCACTGACAATCAAGGTCAACACCAAGGAATGGAACTATTCGACCCTGCTGGGACTTTTCGGCGGCGCAAGTCTTGTCGGTGAGTATGACTCCGCCCTGACTTCGCAAATTGATTTGCGCTCAGAAAGCGGAAGTATTTTAAAATCCACTGGGCACATTAACGTCGATAAGTTTGAATTAAAGCGCGGCAACTTAAGCCTGACCAACCCTGCCCCGATGAAAATCAATATGAAAGATGGACTTACAAGCATTCAAGACTTCCGCTTGGTGGGTCCGAATGCTGATTTTTCTATTCGCGGATCTAATTTCACCGCCGAACGTCTCGACATGGATTTGAATCTGCAATCAGACATGCGTCTTTTCCAAATCTTTCTTCCTTTCTTAGAAGACCTAGGTGGCGGCATTAATATTTCTACCAAGATGTCCGGCGCGTGGAATAAGCCTTCTATTTTGGGGAACCTCAGCAGCCGTAATGTTTTTTTAAAAATCAAAGGCTTGCCACATCCCATTGAGCGCTTAAATACGGAGGTCGTCTTTTCCCAAAGCCGAATCTTGGTGAGCTCCGTCCGCGGGGTGATGGCCGGCGGAACACTTTCCGGCGACGGTGGAATTTTAATTAACGGCATTCGCGATTTACCGACTTCAATTCGTTTGCGCTTGGATGGAGTCACCTTTAATGTTCCCGATAAAGTTCGTAGCAGCGGTAATGCGGATCTGCTTTTCGCGGGCCGTTGGTTCCCATTCACCCTTTCCGGGACCTATTACATTTCAAATGCTTTGATGGAAAAAGAAATCACCGAGGGTTCGGGTGGCGTCACGGGTGTGCGTCAAAGCATGTATTTACCTAAGTTCATCCGCGAAAGTCAGTTCGAGCCGGTGATCTTAGATTTGCAGCTGATTTTAGAAAACAACATCGCGGTCAAGAACTCTCTTTTAGATGGTTCGGTGTCCGGAAATCTTCAAGTGAAGGGACCTCCAGGAAATCCGGTGCTTTTAGGTCGTATCACCACCGACCGAAATACCAAGCTGATCGTTAAAGATCGCGTTTTTGAAATTCAAAGTGGTGTGATTGATTTTAATGATCCCGATGAGATCAATCCGAACCTTTATATCACCGCGATCACGCGCGTAAATGAATACGATGTCACGGTCGTCGCTCAGGGGACCGCCAAAAACTTAACCATCCGTTTTTCAAGTATTCCGCCATTGCCAGAAAATGATATTATTTCGTTGATCGCTTTAGGCGTTATCACGTCGTCTAAAGATCAAAACCTGCAAGGTGGTCAGTCCGAAAAAGTGGGGGCGGAAATTGGGGGCGCGGTTTTGGCAGCACCGATTAACAAACAACTTGAAGCCACCGGCTTTAACGTCGCCGTCACTCAGCAATACGATTCTTACCGCAGCGTCAGCGTCCCGAAAATCACTTTAAGTCGACGCCTCACTGACAAGGTAAAAATCATTGGCAGTCGTCCCGTGGGTGATTCGCAGTCTTACGACGTGCGTATGGAATATCAAATTAACAGCAACTATACGGCCGTAGGCTCTTTTGAAAGTCGCGGTAATGACAACACGTCCACCGGATTAGGACAAAGCACGGAAACTACGACCGGGGCTCAAGAAAATATTTTCGGTTTGGACTTAGAGTTTAAGAGGGAGTTTAAATAATGCGTAACATCCCTCTGCGTTCGCTTATACTTATTTTTGCCAGCAGCTTTATCTTAAGCACCCCTGCTTTTGCTAAAAAAGTTTTAAGCATGGCTAATATTCCGCCTGAAGTGCAAGAAGATCTTGAAAAACGCTTCCCGGGCATCGGCAAAGACCGCATGACTTTAGATCAAGTCGATAACGTCATTCGCTATTTGCAAATGCGCCCGCAATTTGAAATGGTGCGCGTTTACGATGAAGATCGCACTTATAAGCTTGAATTCTTAACGACCAAAAAGATTTCTAAGGTTCAGTTCCTTAACTTTGCAAGTCTGTCGGCCTCCGAAGTCGAAAGCGTCTTTGAAGTGAAGGCGGGGGACGTCTTTGATCAACAGAGCTTGATTGAAGGCGGCGAAAGACTGCGCCAAATTTACCGTTCCCGCGGATTTTTAAATGCTTCGATCGATATTGAGATGCCTCCAGAAAGCGAAAGCCTGGTGGGAGTCTTAGTGCGAGCGACTGAAAATCGCCAGACTCATATTCGCAATATCATCCTGCAAAGTGCCAACGAAGATTTAAATCGCAGCATGGCAAAAGAGCTCAGTTCATTCTTGAATGATGCTTACACCGATAACATCGTCGGCGCCATCCAAAAAGACGCCCGCGAGTTTTTAAGAAAAAACCGTTATGTTCGTGCCGATATCATAGGTCCAGAAATGCAATACAGCAGCGATGAGGGCGAAGTGACCTTGTACTTCCGCTTAGAGCGCACGGAAAAATATGTATTTGATTATTTGGGAATCCGCTTTCTTAAAGACCGCGACATCAAAGACGCCTTGGATTTGGATAACTTCTATACCGCAAATCCGTCTGTCGCGACCGAGTTGGCGCAAAAAATCCGCAATTACTATCTGGCTCAAGGACATGCCCGAGTCGAGGTCAAAGCGGAAGAGACCGAAGGTCGTCGTCCGTTTGAGCGTAAAGTGGCTTTTACCATTGATGAAGGCCCGCGCATTAAGATTGAAGAAATCTCGATCAAAGGTCGCTTTAGCCGCAAAGAGGACTATTACGTTCGTCAAATTCGCGAACACAGTTCAGACATTGTCAATTCTGGCTTTTATAATAAAGACGATATCGATGTTGGTCTTAAAAATCTGGTTCTGCAAATGCAGAATAACGGCTACCTGCAAGCTAAAATTCTTTCCACCCGCACCCAGTACAACAAAGATAAAGACAAGGTCTCATTGTTTGTAAATATCGATGAAGGTCCTCAGACCATCGTGGAATCTGTCACCTTTAACGGCAATCAATCTTATAGCACTGAAGAACTGCTAAATGTCGTGCGGATTCGACCGGGGCCCCTGCGCTTAAATCAAATTGAAACCGCGATCGCCCGCTTAAAAGAATTTTATGCGGAAAATGGTTATATCGAAATGATTTTGCTCAATGAAAAGCAAGATCTTGTCACTTACGACGAAACGACCACCAAAGCCTCGATGCAGTTCAAAATTTTTGAAGGTCCTAAGGTCAGCGTGGCCTCGATCGTTATCGAAGGCAATACCTTCACCAAAGAATACGTTATCCGTAAAGAGCTTGAGTTTGATACGGGAGATATTTTAACTCCTTCTAAAACCGAAGAGTCGATCGCCCGCTTACAAAGAACCGGCTTTTTTGGGTCCGTGGATATCCGCACCGTTGAAGCTAAATCAAATACTGCGGCCCGCACCGTTTTAATTAAAGTCACCGAACGTGATCCGGGTGTTTTCACTTTAGGCGGTGGTGCGACCAATGAACGAACTTTAACTTTACGTGGGTATATCGGGGTTTCTTACCGCAATTTGCTTGGCACCGGTCGTGGAGTTTCTTTACGTTTACAAGGTAACTATAACGTCACCGACATTCGTTACCCTGAAAGCCGTGTCGTACTTGGTTATTTAGAGCCTTATATCTTTGACACCCGTATTCGCGGGCGCTTGAATCTGACCCGATCTGCGTCAATCACCGATTACGATAAGAAAAAAGTCAGCCAAGTTAATGCTTCGACCGTTTCACTTGAACAGGATTTTACGTCGCATATTTTAGGAACTTGGGATGTTTGGTCTTTAGCCACCATCCGCGACTATGGCTTGGATTCGGGCATCTATAACAACGATCAAACCCAAGTGATTGGGGCGACCGGACCGACTTTGGATTTGGATTTCCGTGACAGTCCATTCAACCCCACACGCGGCACCTTCACACGTTGGAGTGCGGAATACTCTTCACCGGCTTTAGGCAGCACAAGTACAAATGATTACGAAATTGAATACTGGCGTACCACTTTAAACTTCACGCACTATTGGAATGTCGGACGTTTGCAACGCCAGCCCGTCGTATGGGCAAATCAATTGCGTGGCGGATATTTGAAAAGTCTTTCCACTCGCGCCAACGGAGGCGTTCCTTGGGATAAAAAAGGTTTTACGCTGGGTGGTCTTTCCACCGTGCGCGGCTTTCAGGCCGGCACGCAAGACGTCTTCCCGAATGATGCCGACTTAGGCGTTGGCCCTAATCAACCGCCTTACACTCTGAAAACGGAATCCACCATGTATATGATTAAGTCGGAATTGCGTTTGCCTGTTTACGGAAACTTAGGCGGAGCACTTTTTTATGATGGCGGTTCGGTGCAAATAGAAGGTGTGGAATTTGCCGATAGCTATCGGGACTCCGTGGGATTTGGTTTCCGCTATAACACTCCGGTAGGTCCCGTCAGTTTTGACGTGGCTTGGAAACTTGACATGCGCCCCGGTGAGGCTCCGTTATATTACTACTTGTCGGTCGGCACGTTCTAAGGGGCGGCAAGCTACCAAGCTGGAAATCGCCACGATCTTTCCCCCGCGAACCAGCGGGGCCACATGCATTCCATCACAGAATATTTCTAAGCGTTCTAATGAAAGACGTTCTTTGATCGTATGCGAACCAAAAAGCAAAGACTCTTTGGCGTTTCCCTCGCTCACCATCTTTTCAATTTGCCCGAACATGTTTTCCGAAAAATCTTCGGGACGTTCGTAAAGATCATGCCAAGGGCGGCAGTAGATATCTTCTAAGGTGTAACTTGTGAGCTCAAAATAATTAAAGGTTCTAAAAAGCTGAAGACCCTTTAAAGAGTAAAATTCAACCACGACATCTATATCATAAGCTCGTAATTGAAACTCCGGGTGAGGCTCAACCCCAAAATAATTGAGTGCGGTCTTTACGAAAAACTCGGCATCTTTTAAAGACTTTCCCTGCAGTAACACTCTTTTGACGGCACTCAGAAAATGCTTAAGTCCGGAGATGGTTTCACGCTGCTGCTCATCACTCATTTTACGGAAATAAAACATCTGAGGGTCAGAATAAGGACGGACGACCACGCCTTCCTTTTCCAAAAAGGACGCCAGCTCTTCGGTGAGTTTTTTAAATATTTCCCGTGTCGACATCGCAGAGCTCAATAACCCATCCCCAAGAACAAAAAGAGCCCCAAAATATGGGGCTCTAAAGAACTTAAATTGTCGCTCAATTTAGAAGAAAATTAACGAGCGCGGCTGCTAGCAAATTTGCGGCGCAAATCTTGAGTCACTTCTTGAATCGTGGCATTCAATGTCACTTCAAAAAGATCTTCGGCAGACACTTTGTAAAGTTCACCCAATTTTTTCAAAGCATTGATTGGCGGATGAGATACACCACGTTCCCAGTTAGAAATAAATTGTGGAGTTGAATATCCTAATTTATCAGCGACATCTCTTTGAGATAAGCCAGCTGCAACGCGTTTCTGCTTTAAAAAATCAGCTAACATATTTTTTTGTCTCATGCGCCTCCCTAGTATTAATCTATCTTAATCATTATAATATCATCATGACAAGCAATCTCAAGCCATGAATTGATATAACGAAGTAACTAAATTACTTCCTGTTTTTTTGCAAATATATTTTTTAAGGCAATCAAAAACTTGTTTTATTGCATGAAGAGGGCGCAACAAAAGTATGAGTAAAACTTCAAATTCTTGGGAAGAACAATTTAAAATCACAAGTCTGCTGGTCAATCCCCTGGGAAGACTGGGCCTTTTTGGATTGCTTAATCTGCTGCAAGAAACGGCGTGGATGCATGCAGAAAAATTTGGCTTCGGAATGAAAGACATGGAAAGCCAAGGACTGTTTTGGGTGTTAACTCGTCAGACCGTGGAGATTTCAAAATGGCCCTCATTTGGTAACGAAGTTCACATTCGCACTTGGTTGCGGCCGCCAGAGGGCGCATTTGTTACGCGTGACTTTACAATTCTTGATTCGAATAAACAGGAGATTGGCAAGGCAACCACCAGCTGGCTTGCCCTAGATCGTCACACTCGCAAGATCTTGCCTATTCAAAAACTTCGCAACTGGGAAGACATCACCTCCACCGAAAACACCGGACTGTCGACAGATAAAATTTCGGTGGCAGGCGCATACACCAAATTAGCTAAGTACCGAGTGCGAAATTCCGATTTAGACATCAATCAACATGTCAACAATACCAAATATGCACAATGGATCTTAGATTCCATTCCCTACTCTTTACATAAAGGATTGAGGCTTAAATCTTATACCGTCAATTTTCTGGCTGAAACCCACCTAGGCGACGAAGTTCAAATAGACCGCGCCGAAAATTCATGTGATCCTGAAACTACGAACCAAGGTGCAAGCACCTATCGTGGGATTTGTGTTGAAGATCAACGAATTCTATTTACGGCCAAGATGAATTGGGAGAAGCAACATGAATAAATTAGTTCCCTTTCAAAAAAATACTTCGGCGGATAAGTTTCAGATCCAGGCCCGCTTTGTGCAAAAAAGTCCCTTCGAGATCCACCTTGAATTTCTGCTTCAAGGTCCTATAAGCCAAATGCTCTGCCCGCCCCCGGAAGAACCCTCGCGCCAAGACGAACTGTGGAAAAGCACCTGTTTAGAGGCCTTCTTCGGCCAAAAAGGCGGCGCTTACTTAGAGATCAATTGCTCACCAAGTGGGCATTGGAACGCCTATGAGTTTGAATCTTATCGCAAGGGTATGCGACGCGCAGAGCATATCACCGTGCGTCTGACTCGCCTGGAAAAAGATGATCAAGAGGCGAGATTTTTTGTCCAAGTGATCAGCGAAAAAGAGTTCGCGCTCTCTCAAGTAGGTTTAACCATGGTTTTTGAGTCCACAAATCATGAAAAAAGCTATTGGGCTCTTCGCCATCCCGCGCCCCAAGCGGATTTTCATAATGCCGAAGCTTGGACCTTACCCGCGACGCACTGAGCGAACTCTTTGATTCCCTACCTATTCTTGACCCTTTCAGAGCTGCAAGATAGCTTGTTTTCCATTGCAAAAGCTATCTATGACCGAGGAAAGGGTTTCAAATGAAGAAGCACGTAGTTCGTGTATATCCATCTAAAGAAAAATTAGACCGCAAGGATCAACTGGCTTGGAAAATTGCAGAAATTGCTTCTGACAATGCTCCGATCAAAGCGGATGTTGTCGATATGATCATCAACCGTATCATCGACAACGCTTCCGTCGCGATCGCAGCGGCGAATCGTCGTCCGGTGGCTTCAGCGCGTGCCATGGCTTTAGCTCATCCTCGCAACGGTGGTGCGACTGTTTTCGGTATGCCTAATGATCAAAAATTTGACTGTGAATGGGCGGCATGGGCCAACGGAACTGCGGTTCGTGAATTGGACTTCCATGATACTTACTTAGCTGCGGATTACTCTCACCCGGGTGACAATATTCCACCTATCTTAGCGGTGGCCCAACAAATGGGTAAAAACGGGAAAGAACTTTTGAAAGGTCTTGTCACTGGTTACGAAGTTCACGTGGATCTTGTAAAAGCCATCTGTCTTCATAAACACAAAAAAGATCATATTGCTCACTTGTGCCCAGCTCAAGCGGCCGGCATCGGGACTTTGTTGAATCTTCCAACGGAAACAATCTTGCAAGCCGTGCAACAAGCGGTGCACGTGTCTTTCACGACTCGTCAATCACGCAAGGGTGAAATCTCTTCTTGGAAAGCTTACGCCCCCGCACACGCCGGTAAACTAGCCGTTGAGGCGGTGGACCGTGTTATGCGTGGCGAAGGTGCTCCCTCACCCATCTATGAAGGCGAAGATTCAGTGATCGCTTACATGCTGGACGGTAAAGACGGAAAATACGAAGTTCCGCTTCCAGAAGTGGGCGAAGAAAAGCGCGCTATCTTGGAAACTTATACCAAAGAACATTCCGCGGAATACCAATCTCAAGCACTGATCGACTTGGCTCGCAAAATGAAGCCATTGATCAAAAACTTTGATGACATCAAAGACATCGTGATCCACACGTCTCATCACACACACTATGTGATCGGTACCGGGGCCAATGATCCACAAAAAATGGATCCAAATGCATCTCGCGAAACTTTGGATCACTCGATCATGTATATCTTCGCGGTGGCTCTTCAAGATGGCACTTGGCACCACGTTAACTCATACGCTCCAGAGCGTGCGAAACGTCCAGACACGGTGGCTTTGTGGCATAAAATTTCAACCGTTGAAGATAAACAATGGACGGCTTGGTACCACGAAACGGATCCAGATAAAAAACGCTTCGGTGGCCGTGTAGAAATCACGATGAAAGATGGAACTAAAATCGTGGATGAACTCGGTGTCGCAGATGCGCATCCAGCGGGCGCAAGACCTTTCAAACGTGCGGACTACATCCGTAAGTTTGACACTTTGACTGAAGGAATCATCACTAAGCAAGAACGTGATCGTTTCATCGGTCTTTGTGAGCGTTTAGAATCTTTGACGGCAGAAGAAGTTCAACAATTGAACGTTCAAATTCCGATCGATAAACTTGTGAACAACAAAAGAGACAACAAAGGGATCTTCTAGATCTTTTTCGTAGCCTCTTCGAGCGCGGACGCTTGCTGGAAGAGGGAGCTT